>CAYXWE010000527.1:2294-3723 GCA_964468145.1 uncultured Pleurocapsa sp. | reverse complement strand
CGTACCCGAAACTACATAAGCCAAAACACCAGCATAACTATGGCGTACAGTTTCGCTAATTATCAATTCTGGCGCGATCGCATTAGTAACAAAATCTAATTCCCAATTACCGCCTCGATCTGCATTACCAATGGGAGTAGTAGAAGCAGCGATCTCTGCACCAGTAATGTCGTGCAGTTTAGTAATGAACTCTTCGCCTGCATCTCCAGCAGCGACATTACAACCGTAGAGAAGGAGGGAGGGAGATAGAGAGGTAGGGAAATAGGAAGATGAGTTAAACCAAGTTCTTAGTTGGGAACTATATTCAGCTAATGTATCTAAGCTAAGTTGGGTATTACCAAGATATAAGCAGCCAGGAGAACCATGAGAAATTATATGTATCGAAGCATAATCTACTCTTTGGCTGAGAGTTTCGGTTATTTGTTCGATACCGTCGCGATCGCTTTCTAGGATAATTACTTCTGTTCCTGGTACTATTCCAGTTTTCAAAGTATGAAAGTTTTTAACTCTGGAATCTAAGAAAACGATATTTTGGCTGACTAGCATGAAATTTTATAAAATTAAATAGAGCTATTATTTTGCTTAATAACAATTAGTCGCCATTAAGCAAAATAAAATTAAACTGTTTTTTTGCGGTATTAATTTTTAGGCGTTGGTAAATTAGAATATAATTTCATCACTGTAGTTGTTGGACAGACAAACTGAAAAGCTAAAAGCTACGAATAAAAAGATTCTCTAATTTACAAATTCAATTACCAACGCCAATTGTTAATTATTGAGCTAAGTAGTAATTATGCCTATAAATATCTAGTGAAAATATCTAGTGATGTGAGATAACAGTTTGATTTACCTTAAAAGGGTACTCTATAAGTTATGAGTATGACTTCAGTAAAAAGTCTGTAATTTATAGTACAGATAAATAGTTTTTTCTTTTTTTTAGATAATATTAATTAAATAGATATACGCAGCTTTTTTTGGCAAAAAAAAATCTCAGCATTGCACTATATTCTAAGAACAAGTTCAATACTTGAGATTTAATTATCTTAATTGTTTGTCTTAATTATTGTCCTTCGCTTTCAATACCCAAAATAGGAATTTCTTCAGCCTTCAGCCCTCAGCCATCAGCCCTCAGCCTTCAGCCTTCAGCCTTCAGCCTTCAGCCCTCAGCCATCAGCCCTCAGCCTTCAGCCTTCAGCCTTCAGCCATCAGCCCTTAGCCATCAGCCCTCAGCCTTACAGAATTAGCCGTTAATCTTAAAAGCGAAGTAGTTGCTATCCAGCCAACATCGAGTCTTGGATTGCTCTTTTTTTAAGCAGTTTCATTGCTTTGTTTTTGATTTGTCTGACTCTTTCGCGACTAATACCGCAGACATCACCAATTTGCTCGTAGGTCATAGTTTTGCCATCATTTAAACCATAACGTAGAGTAA
>CAYXWE010000527.1:0-2194 GCA_964468145.1 uncultured Pleurocapsa sp. | reverse complement strand
CCAATTTGCTCGTAGGTCATAGTTTTGCCATCATTTAAACCATAACGTAGAGTAATTACATCTCTCTGTTTGGGAGATAAAGTATGTAACAAATCCTGAATTTGAGTGCGAGTTTCTTGACTAGCCACAAAATCTGAAGGAGAAGCCGAGTCATCTGCCAAAATTTGTCCTAATTCGGTTTGATTTTCATCAATGGTGACATTTAGGCTCTTTGGTTTGGTAATTCTAGCCGATCGCGCTAAGGATCTTAGCTTTTGCAGATCCATATCTAATTCTGCTGCGATTTCACTATCGGTTGGTTTTCTACCCAACTTCTGGGATAGTTTGCGGGTAGTTTTTTTGACTTTGTTCAGGTCTTGAGTAATATGGATTGGCAGGCGAATGGTACGAGCGTGGTTGGCGATCGCTCTAGTCATTGCCTGTCTGATCCACCAGTAACTATAGGTAGAGAATTTGTAACCTTTGCCCGCATCAAACTTTTCTGATGCTCTCATTAAGCCAATGCTACCTTCTTGGATTAAATCGAGCATTGACAAACCACGATTTTGGTATTTTTTGGCAATAGAAACTACCAAACGCAGATTGGCTTGCACCATTTTTTGTTTGGCTTTTTCTCCTCTACGAACAATGACCTTCTCTTCTGGAGTTAAGTCTTTTTTCTCTGCTAGAGGCAACATTGCCTGAATTTGGTTGGCGTATTTTACTTCTTCTTCTGGTTTTAATAAAGGAGTACGACCGATTTCTTTTAAATAATCTCTTACTGTGTTGTTGGAGTTGTTAGCCACGATTTGTTTTACCTGTTATGTAACGTCTTAGTTTTTTGGTTTTTGGTTTTTGGTTTTTTTTATTACACGATTTAACTTAAAAAATCTCTAAAAAGCTATTTATATTAATTTAACTATTATTCTCCTGCAGACCAAGGTTTCAGAAAGTCTGGATAAAGGGTTAAACCACCATCAGCAAATAGCGTTTGACCAGTTATGTATGCTGCATCGTCAGAAGCCAAAAAAGCGGTAATTGCTGCCATTTCTTCGGATGTACCTACTCTTCCCATGGGAATATGACTCTCTACTTCCTGTTTTTTCTGAGGATTTTCTGTCCAACTATTGATGGGGGTAGCAGTAGCACCAGGGGCGATCGCATTAACACGAATGCCATGAGGTGCATACTCTAAAGCTAGGGTTTTAGTCATATTTTCCATCGCGCCCTTGCTCATGGAATAACTAACGTAAGTAGGACGAGGAATAATCTCATGGACGCTAGAAACATTAATAATGATTCCGCCACTACCTCGTTTTATAAAGTGTTTGAGAGCTTCCCTGGCGCAAAGATAAGCACCCCGCAAATTAACCTGCATCACTCGGTCAAAATCAGCAGTTGATAGTTCGTGGGATGGTGCAGCAGTTTGAATACCTGCATTGTTGATCAAAATATCTAAACTACCTAGCTGAGTAATTACTTCATTATACATCCGAGTAATATCTGATTCTTCGGATACATCAGCTTCAACTGGCACTCGCTTACTACTACAACCCGATTCTCGATCGCACATCTGCTCGATTAACTCTTTGGTGTCGTCTAACTTACTGGGATCGTTGCGATAATTAAGAGCAACATTAGCATCTTCAGCAATAAAGTGAGCTGCGATCGCTTGCCCTATTCCCGAAGTTGCTCCCGTTACCAATACATTTTTACCTCTTAAACCCTTCATCTTTTAGTTACTTGTATGTGCTTGGCTATCAGTATCTAGCAAATTCGATCTAAGACACATCCCTCCCAGGCTATAAATCAAGGATTTATCAAAAAGCTTCGCTCCTTTATGTTACTTACTTTCCCGCACCGAACAACATATCAACGATATCTTTCTCTTGGTTGAGAATCAGTTCCTTGTAAACATTGTCTTTATACAACATCTGCTTGTGCATCTCAATTAGTAGCTCAGTAGCTTCTTCATGACTTAGCTGCTTGACGCGATCGCTAAAAGATCTGTGACTAAATTCTTGCTCCAAAGATAGAGTGTTTTTTAAATTATTCATAATTTTTTCCTCAAGCTTTGTTTCATTATTTATATTGTAAAGATTTTTTAATCAAACTTGACTCTGCTAAAGGTAGTATTATCCGAAGTGGGGTTATTGGTTGTTGGTTATTGGTTGTTTGTCATTGGTTATTGGTTGCTAATGGAGTTCTGATATAA
>CAYXWE010000526.1:0-3736 GCA_964468145.1 uncultured Pleurocapsa sp. | reverse complement strand
GTGCCAATGGGGCTACTACCAACCCTCCCAAAGGGGTAGTTCCTGCTAACATCCCTCTGAATAAACCGAAATCTTCAGGAACAAAACGTCTTTTGTTGTTTGCAGTTCTTCCTTTGAGCCTAGGCTTGTTGTTCCTCACTCCCAAGATTTGGAGATCTCTCCAGGCTCTCAAGTACTATAACGAGGGTAATGCTTTAAATGAAGCAGGAAATTTTGAAGAAGCTATTGCCACTTTTGACAAAGCTTTAGCTAATCGTAATGATTTTCCTCAAGCTTGGAGTAATAAAGGTTATGCCCAAGGTAAATTGGGCAAACATTTAGAAAAGTTTTCTTCTTGCGTTCAAGCTACTGATGTTGCTCCCGACTTTTCTGAAGCGTGGAATTGTCGAGGGCTAGCAAGATACGACCTCAAACAGTACGAACGGGCATTGCAAGAATATAATCAGGCTATCGCCGTGAATCCCGACTATTACTTGGGTTGGTATAACAAAGGTCAGGTTTTATTAAAATTAGGTCGCCCCAGAGAAGCTATCGAATCTACTCGACAGGTGCTAAGAATAAAACAAGACTACTTTTTGGCTTGGACTCAAATATGTAAGGCTTTATACGAGCTAGAACAATACCAAGATGCCAAAGCGCACTGCGAAGAATCTTTAAAGCTAAATCGCGATTACCAACCTACTGCTACTTTACTACAAAAAATAGAGGAAAAATTGAAGCAGTAGAGTAGTGAATTGTCGATTTATTGACTAATTAAAAAAATATCAATGAACAATTTCGGACAGTCAGTAGTTCGAGGACAAATTTTTTTCTTTAATTTCTTCGCCAAAGAAAAGAAGAGTGCTTAAAATGAATTAAACAGTTGTCCGTTGTCCATTGATAACTTCAGAACTCTTTTGAACGTTACCTTGATTTTTGATTATCTTACTTGCTAAAGAACTTATTTGGCCCTAAACCAAGTAATTGCCAAAAGTTCACTTGGTAAGAAGTTGATTGAACTCCTCGATCGCGATAGACTGTTTTTTCACCCTGTAATTGGGGATTGAGAATAGCAGTCACTACTTCTGCTGCTACTACTTCTGCGCTAGGAGTAGCGGTAGGAGAGAGTGTGAACAATAACTTGCTACAATTTTTGCTTTGTCCTGAAGTGGCACAGATTGCAGGCATATTGTCCACTGCTTTTGTACCAACAAAACTAATCTCAGATAGATCGTAACCTTGAGCAGAATAATCTTCTAGTTTGGCGGTGACGTTATCGCATAGCTCTTGTGGAGTTGAAGAAGATTTGTACTGCAACGCATCTTGCTTCCAATGAAAAACAGGCTTGCTAATATCCTTACCAACGGGTTGAGCAAAAGTAGTAGGAATACCTTCGCTCATTTTGCAGGAAAAGTTAAATTGAGGAGTATCAGAAGAATCGGCGATCGCAGGAGCAGCTCCCAAAGCGATTGTTCCTGTTACTATAAGTGCTGATAAATGTTTGACGTTCATGATATTGGAAATTAAACCTCTTGGAGTTAAAAATCTAACAGCTAGTTATATAGGCTGATACATTACGTATGTTTACGTCCCAATCTTAAGGTATATGCAATATTACCTTGCTTAACTCAATATAAAAGTTAACTAAAATAAATTTATGTTACCTTTAAATCAGATTCAGCTTGTAGCAGGGCTTGTGAGATTTTTAGTGTACTATAAGTAGTATAAAAAATATGCTTTGTAATAGCAAATATTGACAGTGCAAAAGCATGAACTTTACACAAATTTCACATTTGTGAAGAAAACAAAAATTATCACCATTGGAATAGTCGCGCTTAAATAATATTCATTAGCTCGAAAGTTTGTGTCTCAAATCAGAAAAAGACAAAAGTATGACAGGAAATATCTTAGAAGTACAGAATGTCTATGCAGGCTACATCAAAGATTTAAATATTTTACAGGGAATAAACTTTCGGATTGCTCCAGGAGAATTGGTCGCAGTAATTGGACCCAATGGCGCGGGAAAATCCACCCTAGCTAAGACCATATTTGGTTTACTGACACCAGGGAAAGGAAAAATAATCTTTAAAGGCAAGAATATTGCAGGTTTAAAATCTGACAAAATTGTCAAATTGGGTATGTGCTATGTACCCCAAATAACCAATGTTTTTGCTTCCCTTTCCGTAGATGAAAATTTGGAAATGGGGGCATTTATTCGTAGCGGATCTCTGAAAACACTTAAAGACAGTATTTATACTATGTTTCCCAAATTGGGTTCTCGTCGTCGTCAAAAAGCGGGAACATTATCGGGAGGAGAAAGGCAAATGCTGGCAATGGGTAAAGCTTTGATGCTAGAGCCAGACTTGCTGCTTTTGGATGAGCCTTCTGCTGCCCTCTCACCGATCTTAGTTAATTCCGTGTTCGAGCAAATCAAGGCAATTAATCAAACGGGAACAGCGATCGTTCTGGTAGAACAAAATGCTAAAAAAGCTTTGGCAATGGCAGATCGGGGATATGTTTTAGAAAATGGTAAGGACCGTTTTGAAGGAGCAGGAGCAGATCTATTGAACGATCCTAAAGTCGGAGAACTGTATTTGGGAGCAGCCTACAAACCCGACTAATTTTACTGGCGTTGGCGAACAGAGGTACGATTAATAAGCAAAGCGATCGCCAATGAAACAGTCGATGTAAAAAAATACGTTTATTTTTAGCGATCGCTTTGCACAACAATCATACTTTCATTCATCAACGCCCGATTAGTATCCCAAATTAATTATTTAACTTGTCCAAAACGGCGATCGCGCTGTTGGAAAGATTGTAAAGCGAGATCGAATTGTTGGCGATCGAAATCAGGCCATAGTGTATCAGTAACGTAGATTTCTGTATAGGCTAGCTGCCACAACAAGAAGTTACTCAAACGCATCTCCCCACTAGTACGAATCAATAAATCGGGATCTGGACTGGCAGAGGTATAGAGATGTTGGGATATAGTGTTTTCGTTAATTTCGCTGGCTGCTAATTCTCCTTCTTGGACTTTTTGGGCAATATTCTGACAAGCTGCGATCATTTCATGACGACTGCCATAATTAATGGCGACGTTAAAGAATACTCCTTGATTGTTTTTAGTACGCTCCATCGAACGTTCCATTTCTGCTTGTAAAGAGATCGGTAAAGGACTTAAATCGCCAATGAAATTAATACAAACTTCTTCTGCTTCCATCTCTTTTAATTCTTTCTGCAATAACCTCTCAAATAATCCCATTAAAAAACTGACTTCTCCTGTAGGACGACCCCAGTTTTCAGTTGAAAAAGCATAAGCAGTTAAAGTTTTAATGCCCAAATCTTTGCAATAACGCAGCATTTCTTTGAGAGTATTTGCGCCCCTGCGATGTCCTTCAATGCGGGGCAAACCTCTTTGTTTTGCCCAGCGACCATTACCATCCATAATTACAGCAACGTGCTGAGGCAATTTTGCCAAATTCAGTTTAGTAGATTCGGCAGATAAAGTAGATATTAGTTGAGCTGTCATGGGAATTATTTAAAATAAAAAATGATTGAATAAATAAAAACTAGATCTTATGACTTAAAAAATGCTTATTGCTGACTGACGATCTTTAAGATTATTGTTCCCAAAAAATTCTTCAGTCGCACAGCATGAATGTAAATATTCTGGTGTTAATTGGCTACTCCAATGCCACATACAGCAATCCTCTCTGAGTTATGAAAAATTATTTGTTTTGAATGTCATTTGTTCTTT
>CAYXWE010000525.1:0-3745 GCA_964468145.1 uncultured Pleurocapsa sp. | reverse complement strand
AGCTTTAAGCTTTAAGCTAATAGCTATAAGCCTTTGGGTCCGGTGACCCCGACCAAACTAGGCGCGGGAATCTCCAACCCGCGAGAGGTCACGGGACCTCTTATAACCCTCGCTTATAGCTTATGGCTTACGGCTTATAGCCTCCGAAGAAGCCCCTTTATATAATAGGGAATTTAAATAGAGCGATCGCTTTTTCCGTTTGTTTTTCGCCCCATTCTTTATTTTGACTCGAACGTTTAAACTATTAACCAACGTCGAAGGCTAAATCAATCAGCAGCAATCAAATTATCTTCTGGCTCGACTAACCGCATCAATTTTTGCTTAATTTGAGTATCAAATACTTCCCACTTGAGCTTAGTATATTCAGCATTATCGTTAAAACCGTTCAAGAAACCGATAGGGATTTCAAATCCTCCAGCCATATAACGACCTCCACCAAAGAATCTTCCCTGAGAGTCTTTACCCAATGTTTCTTTAATAAACTCATCGGGGTCTAAAGTTAGCTTGGTAGTTCTCAAAGAGCCAATAACTAATTCTTTGTCATCGTCCTCATTGTGGACAATGCCATAAACCACTGCAGTATGAATATCTTCTTCTGTTACCAAAAAATCTGCTGCTTGGGGAATAGCATCGCGGTCGTCATAACGCAAATAACCCACGCCTGAAATTGAAAAATTCTTTTTAATGATGCGGTTTCTTAAGGCTCGTTCAATTACGTCCATAACACGACGCGATCGCGCGGACTGTAAAACGGCATTTAACAACTTTGAGTCATAAAAACGGCTCAGATAAGCAGCAGCCAGAAAATCCTCTTCTTTTGCCTGCATCAAGCGATTGGTATCCGAGCGTAAGCCATGCATTAAAGCAGTAGCGCACTTAGTATGAGTATCATCGCTGCTATCAAAATCCAACATTCCCAGCTGAATATATTGGGTCAAAATAGTTGCAGTAGCTCTAGTCTGGGGTCGAAGGTCGATAAATTCGGCTTCAAGATCTCTTTGCTTACTATGGTGGTCGACCGCCACAATTAAAGGTATGCCAGCAGATTCAATAGTTGAATAGAGTTGACTGTTTGTTCCCTGACTATCAATCAGCACCGAACCTTGATATACAGACAAGTCTTTTTCTTTAAGACTACCGTTAGCCATCCTCATTGCTGGTATACCAGTTAATCTGACGAGGGTAATATTTTCTTGATGGGATAAAGTACCGCCGTAAACAATATCGCAGTCAATATCGTAGTTGGCAGCAATCAATTGATATGCCCAAGCACTAGAAAGAGCATCAGGATCGGGAAAATCCTGAATGACTACAACCTGTCTTTCTCCTCGATGTTTCTCTAAAGTTTGACTCAGCTTGTCAGCGATTTTACTCCAGTCGTTTTGTCTTTTAGACTCAGAGCTTTGTTGCTTGCTATCAACTGCTTCTAACTGCTTTTTTGCTCCTTTTTTGCTGACCAATCGGCGTTCTAAAGAAGTGTTGAGATTTGAGGACATATTTTATCAGTGTGATTGACAATCTAATAAATCGCCAACTATTGAAGTAAGTGTATATTTTTATTATTCTAGAGCTTAGAGTTTACCACCAACTTATATGATTAGCGACCTTCTTAGAAATTAAATTCCGATCGCATACTTTTTCCACTCCTGATTGGAGTTACCCCTAGTATATTTAACTAATTCAAAATGTAAGCTGCTATAAGGACGGCGGGGCTTATTTAGTAGCATCATCTCCGCTTCTTTTGGCGTTCTGCTGCCTTTTTTGACGTTACAACGAACGCAAGCTGCCACTAGATTTTCCCAAGTATCTCCACCACCGCGGGATCTGGGAACTACATGATCGATAGTTAATTGATCTCCTTTAGCCTTACAGTATTGACAACTGTTGCCATCTCTTTCTAAAATGTTTCGGCGAGTCAAAGGGATTTCTTTGTAAGGAACTCTAACATAGTAGCGGAGACGAATTACTGTTGGTAATGGAAAATCGGTATAAAGAAACTCTGTTTTGTGTTCGAGCTGTTCTGCTTTGCCTTTGAGAAGTAACACTACTGCTCTGCGCCAGCTAGTGATGTTAAGGGGTTCATAGGAAGCATTCAATACTAAAACCTTACCCATATCAAAGATTTTATATTAATTTTATTTATCAGAGATGGTAACACAGGTGAACTAGTTCTTGTTATTCGGTAATCATTACTTAAGAGTTTTATTCGCTATAAAACGGTCAGTTATTTTTAATACTGACTTGACCTTATCTATTTCTAGACTAATATTTGTGAATAATACGAGCATTAAAAAATCATCGAATTAATGATATGGTGGGGTCGCAACAGCATCAAGAAGCGAATTTAAGGGACGATCGACGTAGCTTATCTTGGTTGGTCAACCGTCAGCGTGCTTGGGTAGAAATAAACCTTACGGCACTAGCGAATAACGTCAGGAATTTAAAACAATTCTTGGCTTGTGGCACTAAGTTGATGGCTGTAGTTAAAGCAGATGCCTATGGTCACGGTGCAATAACGGTTGCCAAAACTGCCCTGGCTCATGGTGCAGATAGTGTGGCGATCGCCACTCTCTCAGAAGGTGTAGAATTACGTAAAGCTGGTATTGAAGCCCCAATTCTAATTTTGGGTGCAATTAACGCCCCCGAAGATATTAAAGCAGTAGCAGCTTGGCAATTAGAACCGACTATTTGTAATGCACAACAAGCTTTAGTTTTTGATGCTACCCTCTCTGAAATTGGCGAGTTTTTGAAGGTACACCTCAAGTTAGATACGGGAATGTCTCGTTTGGGAACAGATTGGCAGGAAGCGACTGCTTTTGTACAGTTAGTGCAAAGTTTATCTACCCTCAAGATTGATAGTATATATTCCCATTTTGCCACTGCCGATCGAAGCGATCGCACAGTTATGAATTTGCAGCACCAACGCTTTCGCCATGCTTTGGCTAAATTGGAAACGGCGGGATACGTACCGCCTCAGGTACATTTAGCTAATTCGGCTGCTACTTTGGGCGATCGCTCTTGCCACTACGATCTGGTTCGAGTCGGACTTGCTTTATATGGTTTGTATCCCGCACCCCACCTCTTTGCAACCATCAATCTCCAGCCAGTGCTTGAGGTTAAAGCGAAAGTTGTTCAGGTTAAGACTATTTCTGCTGGAGAGGGAATTAGTTATGGTCGTAAATTTATCACTCAAAAAGATACTAAAGTCGCGGTGGTGGGTATCGGTTATGCGGATGGTATTCCTCGCAACTTATCCAATCGTTTGCAGGCAATTGTTAGGGGGAAAAAAGTACCTCAAATTGGCGCGATTACCATGGATCAAATGATGTTGAATGTAGATAGTATTGCCCATTTGCAACCAGGAGAGATAGTTACTTTGATTGGTTGCGAAGATAATTTAACTATTACCGCCCAAGATTGGGCAAACAAACTAGATACAATTGCCTGGGAAATTCTATGCGGTTTTAAACATCGATTACCAAGAATTTATCTTGACTAATAATTAGTTTAATAATTAATTTTCCGATTCTTTAATTAGTAAAGCAGCAGATTTACAATCTAAAGGTTTAGAAAACAGATATCCTCGATCCAGCTTGCAATTTAACTTCTTGAGAACCACAAGCTGCTGGTAACTTTCGATTCCTGACGCTCATTAGTTAACAGATTCTGTCAGGTTAATGATTTTGTCGCAACGGAATTGTTCTACCAAATCTTCTAATCCCTTGGCTAGAGATTCGTACTCTTG
>CAYXWE010000524.1:0-3757 GCA_964468145.1 uncultured Pleurocapsa sp. | reverse complement strand
GTCAACCCAGTATAGGCAAAATCGGTCTTGGGACTTATAGATTGGGTTCAGAGACGATTTTTGCCTGCTTAAAAGCTTTAGAAATTGGTTATCGCCATATCGATACTGCATCTTTATACTGTAACGAAAAGCAGGTAGCAGCAGCAATCGAGAGATCGCCAATTAGGCGCAAAGATATTTTTGTAACTTCCAAAATAAAGGTTAAGGATATTAAATCTGGAGATATAAACACTGCTGTATCTAGATCTTTAGATAACCTGGGGAGTATCGATCTGCTACTATTACACGCACCTACTGAAAACTCAGTTCGCGCTTGGTCGCAAATGCTAGAAATTGCCCAGTGGAAAGAGATTGGAGAGATTGGAGTTAGCAATTTTGATATCTGCCATCTACAAAAACTGAAATTTAGCTTGCCAAAATGGAATCAAATAGAAGTGAGTCCTTATTTGCAACGTCAGGGTTTAGTTCGGTATTGCCAACAAAACCAAATCAAAATTATTGCTCACTCTCCTTTAATTAAAGGTAGAAAACTACTCGACAATAACTTGCGCTCTCTCGCTCAAAGTATGAATATAAGTACTTTTCAATTATTAATTGCTTGGTCTTTGGCAAAGGGCTATATTGTTTTACCTCGAAGCTCCAAGTTAATTCATTTACAAGAAAATTTTGCTGCGATCGATATAAAGTTATCAGAGAGTATTTTAGATAAATTGAATCGTCTCGAAGAAGGTTATGCTACCCATCCTCAGCATATTATTAGTTATTAGTTATTAGTTGTTAGTTGCTGAGTGCGATCCCCTGCTAAATATGCTACGAACTTCGAGCGATCGAATTGATAGTCATTACCCAGAAAATCAATAATTCTTTCAGTATCTTCTAAAGCGTTTTGCAGACAGGTAGATGCCCCTGGAGATGGAGTAATGTTAAAGATAATTTTATCGCCTAATATTTTGGCTTCGCCCATTTCCAAAGCCTTAGTTTTGAGGTTAACGATTTGGGGACGTACTCCACCATAACCGCTAGCATAACTAAGATTATTAAGCTCGATCGAAGGAACTATTTTTTTAACTTCTTTGATAAATAAACGTTTCCCAATTAAAGGAAAATCGTAAATAAAATTGAGAGCAATATATTTAAAAATAATTGGATCGGACAGGATTTTAATAAAGCTGGTAATTGCCTTAATGCTTAACCCCGCAGTTCTAAAATATTCGATAATACTAGAGTAATTGTGACGCTCTAACATGGGTAAGACTTTAGCGGTGGGGCCAAAACGAGCGATCGCACTATCGCGAACTTCGGGATCGCCATGAATTGCTGCAAAGGGCAATTTTTGCTTTTGTACGGTATATACTTTGCCATTGAGTAATTGGGGTGCAAAATAAAAGCTTCCCGCCACGCTCAAGAGGGCATAATCTAAACCATAGCCCAAGGATTTGGCTAATAAAAGACTGTGCGCTCCTGCTGCTACAGCTACAACCTTGGCGGTAATATGACTATCGCCCATTTTTACCCGATATAGTTCTTTTTCTTGAGTTATTTGCCGAACTTTTGTATTGAATAATAGCTCGATATTTTTGTCACCACGAGCAACAGATTTAGTTAAAAAAGACTGAGCCAAACGATTAAAATCGACGGTATAACCTTCTTCGGTAAACAAAGCAATAATATCTTCAGATTCGTCTCTCGATTCTAAAACTTTCGGTTCTTTGTCTGCTATCTCTGCTCTATTTAATAGTTTTAGATCGGGAAAAAGCTGCTTGAATTGTTGATATCTAGTTTTGAGCTTTTCAATCTGTGATTCCCCCACGCCCAATACCATTTTGTGATATTTGGTATAAATCTTTTGCTCTTGGTCTTGAGTCAATAAATAGTTTTTAACTAAAGTTGCTCCAGCATTTACTTTAGTCGCCTTAGCCAATGTGTAATTAGTTTCAATATCGCCAAAATGTAGAGTTTGACTATTACTATTGGTGTAAGAATTAACTAAGGCTACATCTGATTCTTTTTCAATTAAAGCAATATTTTTTAGATTTGTATAATTGCTTAAAGTATAAAGCAAACCCGTCCCGCAAACCCCACCGCCAATAATAACAACGTCGTAGATTTGATTATTCATGATGAAAGAACGGTAAACATACTTTGATAAGTAACTTAGTACAATTATAATTAATTATGCCAAAGCTCAAACTCAATAGCCAAGCCAATCTATAACAAAGTCGTGGCTACTTTAGAAGACAGTGGCTTAGAAAATAAATAACCCTGTCCGTATTCACATTGTAGATCTAAAAGTTGGGCGCATTGAGATTCTCTTTCAATTCCTTCAGCAACGATATCTAAATTGAATACTTCGGCTAACTTAATGATGGTTTTCACTAGCTCTAGTTGATGGCGATCGCTTTCGACGCTTTTAATAAAAGAGCGATCTATTTTGAGAGTATCTACGGGTAAAGAGTGTAAATAGCTTAAAGAAGAGTAACCAGTCCCAAAATCATCCATTGATAGCTGTACCCCCAGACTTTTAAGCTTCTGGGCAGTATCTAAGACAACATCAATATTTTCGATGATATCGCTTTCTGTGATTTCTAATTTTAAACACCGAGGATCTAAGCCAGTTTCTAGCAGAATTTGGGCAATGATATCCCCCGCGTAGGGTTGAGAAAATTGTTTGCCAGCAAGATTAACACTGATAAAAGTCAGGTTAGAGTTAGGATGTTCTCGTTGCCATGTAACCATTTGTTCGCAAGCTGCACGCAAAGCCCACCAACCGATTGGTACAATCAGTCCCGTCTTTTCTGCTAAAGGAATAAAATCGACTGGAGAAATCAACCCCCGCTTTGGATGTTGCCAACGAATCAAAGCCTCAAAACCTACAACTTGTCGGTTATCTAATTTAACGATGGGTTGATATTGCAAGGCAAACTGCTTGAGTTCGATCGCTTTTCTTAATTCTGTTTCCGATTTTGATTTAGCAATGCTTTTAAGGTAAGTTGCTGATTCAAAAACCATATTGCAGGCTTTGCCGTTATCTTTGGCTTGGTGCATCGCAATTTCTGCATCTTGCAATAACTTTATCAAACCGTAGGGTGCGTCTGACTCTGGCTGTAAATCGGGATCGACTAGAGGCGCAATGCCAATACTGGCACTGACGAAGATCGAACGCTTATCGACTTCAATCGGTTCGGAAAATTTTTGTTGTATTCTGCTCGCTACTTCTAAGGGATACTCCAACCGCTCGAAGCCCGACAACAGAATGGCAAACTCATCTCCTCCCAGACGAGCTACTAAATCCTGTCCGCTCAAACAGGATTTAAGGCGACTAACAATTTCGACTAACAGGCGATCGCCAACCTGATGACCGAAGTTATCGTTAACATTTTTAAATCGGTCTAGATCTAAACAGAGAACCCCAAATAAATTTAGATGTGAGGGATTGGACTTTAGCTGAGATAATTCCTTGAGCTGCTCGATAAATAATTGGCGGTTGGGGAGACGAGTTAGTCGATCGTAGTAGCGATCGCGAGCTAGTTGAGCCTCATTTTGCCTGCATTTTGTAATATCTGTTTGCGAGCCGATCAAGTTTATAACTTCTCCATCGCTATTGCAGAGCGAGCGACATTTGCAGTACATGATTCGATACTCTCCGTCTCGATGCAGCAAAGAATACTCAATTTCAAACTGACTAATTTTTCCTTGCCAGCAAGCAGATATATTACTTTGTAGCTTTTCTATATCTGCTCGATGAACCCTCGACAAC
>CAYXWE010000523.1:0-3764 GCA_964468145.1 uncultured Pleurocapsa sp. | reverse complement strand
AAAAGCTAGATATAGATACCAACAGAATTTATATCGAATTTGCGGATGCTAAAGGCTATATGTGGGGTTGGAATGGCTCTACTTTTGGTTAGAATCGCTATCTAAGTTAAACCTTAAATGTTGGTTAGCTTGCCTAAATATAGGAGAACATAGGGATTGAATTATGAATGCCAAATGCTAAATGTTCGGTGAAAAACGTTTTCCAATCCAAAGATGGCAAATTGCCACACCCCAAGCAGATCGCTCCTTAGAACTAAGTAGCTCGACTGGTTTGTTACCTTTAGTAGCTCAAGTCATCATCAACCGAGATATTGATACCCTTCAAGCTGCTCGTACCTATATTGAGCCAGAATCGCAAGATTTGCCTTCGCCAATAGCAGAATTTGCTGACTTAGACAAAAGTGTCGAACTGATCGTTAATGCGATCGCCGATGATGAAGAAATTGCTATCTGTGGAGATTATGATGCAGATGGCATGACCAGTACTGCCCTATTACTTAGAGCTTTAAAGCATTTGGGAGCAAAGGTTGATTATGCCATTCCCAGTCGGATGAAAGACGGCTACGGTATCAATAAACGAATTGTCGAAGAATTTGCTGAAAATGGCATAGGTTTAATTCTCACGGTAGATAATGGTATCTCTGCCTACGAGCCGATCGCTAGGGCAGTAGAATTGGGCTTGAGCGTTATTATTACCGACCATCACGACTTACCCGAAAAACTCCCTCCAGCAGATGCCATCCTCAATCCCAAATTATTAGCCGATAGCTCTACCTACAAAGGATTAGCGGGGGTAGGAGTAGCTTATGTACTGGCGATCGCAACTGCCCGACGTCTGGGAAAATTAAAAGGTTTAACTAATATTATTTTAGAGTTATTTACCTTGGGAACTATTGCCGATCTTGCCCCTTTGGTTGGAGTAAATCGTCGCTGGCTCAAACGGGGCTTGCGAGCTTTACCTAATTCCCAATTAGAAGGCATTCAGGCATTAATGCAGGTAGCAGATATTGATGAAACCCAAAAGCAATTAAAACCCGATGATATTGGTTTTCGTCTTGGTCCTCGAATCAATGCGGTTGGGCGGATTGGCGATCCCCAAATGGTCATCGAACTTTTGACTACTGACGATCCTGATATCGCTCTAGAAAGAGCAATGCAGTGCGAGCAAACCAACCAAAAGCGTCGCCAGTTATGCGAACAAATTGAAAAAGAAGCGATCGCGAAAGTGGAGTCTACACCAATTCCTTGGCAAGAAAAGCGAGTCTTAGTTGTCGTTTCTAAAAGTTGGCATCATGGCGTAATTGGAATCGTGGCATCTCGTTTGGTAGAGCGTTATGGCGTTCCTGTCTTTATTGGAACTTATGAAGAAACCGAATCAAGCTCAACTCCGCAAATGATTCGGGGATCGGCGAGGAGTATTGATGAATTTAATGTCTTTGATGCCTTAAATTATTGTGGCGATCTCCTGGGTAAATATGGCGGACATCGTGCAGCGGGTGGCTTTAGCTTTGTAGCGAGTAATCTAGAAGCAGTTAAAGAGAGATTGAGCGAGTTTGCCCACAAATGTTTGGCAGTAGAACACCTCAAACCCCTAGTGAAAATAGATGCGATCGCACTTTTGAGTCAAATTAATTTTGAACTGTATCACCAGCTAGAAGGATTGCAGCCTTGGGGAATTGGCAATAGTCCCCCCGTATTTTGGACACCAAACGTTAGAATCGTCGAACAAAGAGCAATCGGTAAAACTCAAGCTCATTTAAAACTGACTCTACAAGCGACCGAATCCAATACCCAAATTAAAGCCCTTGCTTGGCGATGGGGCGAATATTGTCCTTTGCCAGAATATATCGATATTGCCTACAAGCTGCAAGAAAATCATTGGCAAGGTAACACTAGTATCGAATTAGAGTTAGTGGGTGTAAGATTACCCGCAGTTCAACCCAGCAAAGAGATTGCTCCTTTGCCCGAACCTATAATTAATCATACCGTTCAAAAAGCAGTCTTCACCTACAGCGGTAGACCCTATATATGCAGTAAAACCATTAAAGAGCTTCGGATTAGAAACGATCGGGGCGATGTTTTGGCAGTCTCTCAAGGCGATCGCATTGGCTTGTTGGGCAAGTCGAGAAATGAGGCAAAAGAAGTTGATGTGACTCGCTCGCCTTATTATCCATTGATTAAAGCTGCACTGCGAGCGATAGAAGAGAGTAAATAGTCCACAGATGAACGCGGATGAACGCAGATGGGTTTGTTAGTGAGTATCGAAATTGACGCGTTATGGTTTTAGATTTTGGATAATATAAATCGAGAGCAGGAAAATTTAAATAGTTTAACGCAAAGAATTATTGGTTGTGCTTTTGAAGTAAGTAATATCTTGGGTAGTGGCTTTATAGAAAAGATTTATGAAAGAGCTTTGGTACAAGAATTAAGGATGAGAGGATTACAGGTACAAGCTCAGTATCCCATATCCGTCACAATTCATAAACAACATTAACAGATCCATCTATCTGTGTTTATCTGCGTTCATCTGTGGACGCTAATAAAAAACAAATGATAAATATCATCTATTCCCCCGAATTTCTCGAACACGATACGGGTTATGGTCATCCAGAAACCGCTGCACGACTAACAGCGATCGCCCAAACTCTCAAAACAGTACCTTGGAGAGATCGCCTTACATGGCATTTACCCCCACCGAAGGCTACTAAAAATGCACTATCCTATATCCAGAAAGTTCACACCCCAGAACACATAGAGCGAATTAAAAGAATTGCCAGCCAGGGCGGAGGGCTATTAGATGGCGATACGCCTATTTCTGCCAGAAGTTACCAAGTGGCTTTACTCGCAGTTAGTGGTTGGCTCGATGGCATAGACAGAATATTAAAAAACAAAAGATCGGCCTTCGTTTTAGCTCGTCCTCCAGGACATCATGCTACCAGAAATACCCCCATGGGATTTTGTTTGTTTTCCAATGCTGCGATCGCAGCAGAATACGCTCTAACCATACCCGAAATTAAGCGAGTCGGCATTTTAGACTGGGATGTCCACCACGGTAACGGTACAGAAGCGATCGCCAAAGATAATCCTCAAATTGCTTATTGTTCTCTCCACCAACATCCTTGTTATCCAGGTACGGGAAGCGATCGGCGCGATCGCGGTCAACATAATAATATTCTCAATCTGCCTATGTCCCCAGGAAGCTTAATTGCTGATTATCGATCTGTTTTTGAAGGAGAAGTAATGCCTTTCTATGAAAAATTTGCCCCAGATATTTTAATAGTTAGTGCGGGTTACGACGGGAATCATAACGATCCCCTAGCTGGTATATCTCTACAGCCCCAAGACTACCGCGTCCTAACCAAATACGTTTTACAAATTAGTGAATACCCCCTATTCGGTTTGGAAGGGGGGTACGATTTCGACTCTTTAGCTAAATCTGTGGTGGCAACTCTAGAGGCTTGTCTCGATGTTTAAGACCGCTGTTTACTAGCCAAATTAATAATTTCTACTGGCTCAATTGATTCTGCTGGTTGGAAGCCAAAAATTTGAGCATAAAAGTAAAATTCACTATCGAGAGCTTTTTTAATATTCTCTGATATTCTAAATCCGTGGGCTTCTTGTTCAAAAGTGACGTAAGCTACGGGCAAACCTTTAGCTTTGATGTTGCTCGAAAAGAATGCCACTGTTACCATAGCTCATTCTCGCACTCAAGATTTAGCTGCGGTGTGTCGCGATGCCGATATTTTAGTGGCAGCAGTAGGCAA
>CAYXWE010000522.1:0-3771 GCA_964468145.1 uncultured Pleurocapsa sp. | reverse complement strand
GTCTATCATTATTGCAGAAAATGATAGAAGCACCAAAAATGTTTTGTTCGTTGGTCGCGATTCATCCCTCAACTTAAGAAGATGGAGAATTCTCGCGACGCCTCGTTAAAAAATAGAATTTGGTCTGAGAGTGCTAGATTGTTGTTTACAGGACAAGAGCGACTGAATTTTGGATAGCAAAACATTCACATCAAAAGGTTTATAACAAAGTTCGTCAGCATAAGCTATATCCTGCTTTTGAATTCTGATATTAGCCGTTAGTACCAGAATTGGTATTTCGCTTAAATTGCAATTAGCTTTAGCACGGTCGATTACTTCAAACCCAGATATATCAGGCATCATCAAGTCTAAAATAATTAAATCGGGACAAGCTTTCTCCATCTGGGCTAATCCATCTTTACCACAACTAGCCAAACAAACTTGATGATTTTCAACACCAAGCATGAGTTGCATCAAGAGCAAATTATCTTCATTATCGTCTATAACTAAAATATTCTTGCTCTTTGTATTGTACATTGACTCAGATTCAATTGTTTAAAATGGCGTATTATTGCTTGTCACATAATAGATTTTAAAATAAAGTTATCCATCTACACAGAGACATAATTAAATTTCGCATTGGCAATAGATTTGCCTTATATATATCTAAGTATATATATCCAAAGTATGACAAGATTCGCGCAACATTTGATTGAATTTAATTTTTTACGATCGACTAAAGATATATTCTTTTATTATTAGCTTGTCAAAACTAGAAAACCATGAAGTGCGATCGAGAATATCTATACTGGCGTTTGACCTGTCCAATTATTGCAAGCAGCACCTTACTATTCTATTCTCAAGGGAGTTTTGCCCAAAGTAATATTGTTCCCGATCGCAGTCTAAATAATAAAAATTCGGTAGTCGAGCAAAATGTAGAAGGTTTACCCGTCGAATTAATTACAGGAGGCGCGCAACGGGGACAAAATCTATTTCACAGCTTTTCTGAATTTAATATTGATACAGGTAGAAGTGCGTATTTTGATGTTCCCAATGGAGATATTAATAATATCTTCTCGCGAGTCACGGGCAATAATGCTTCTAATATTTTAGGTACTCTTGGCACAAGAGGTGATGCTAATCTATTTCTGATCAATCCTAACGGTATTATCTTTGGTGAAGATGCCAGTTTAGATGTGGGTGGTTCGTTTGTAGCTACTACTGCCGATAGTATTCAGTTTGGCGATCGCGGTTTTTTTGATACGGTTAATCCTGAAAGTCCCCCCTTGCTTACAGTACAGCCGTCGGCTTTTCTGTTTAATCAAATTAATCCAGGTTCAATTCAAAACAATTCTGTAGCTACTGCAGGGACAGATCCTACTCAGTCTTTAGAGTTTTTTGGTTTGAGAGTGCCAGACGGAGAAAGTTTTATCTTGTTAGGAGGAGATGTTGCCATAAATTCGGGCGGAATAGTAGCCTTGGATGGCGCAATTGAGGTTGGTGCAGTAAAGAATGGAAAAGTAGAACTAGATGCAGACAACAATTTAAGTTTTGCTGATAATTCTCTTCGAGGAGATGTCTCCCTGATAGATAGTGCAGGTTTACTAAGCTCTGGTCAAGAGGGTGGTAAAATTGCGATCGCTGGTAAAGATATCAATGTTTTAGGAAATAGTACTATTACAACTGGTGTTTTAAGTGACTTAGGTTCGCCCGAAGCCCAAGCTAAGGATCTTCAGCTTGATGCCACTGGTGCGATCGCAATTGATAATAGCTTTGTTTTTAATCGTATCGCTGATAATGCTTTAGGAAATAGCGGTAATCTATCGATCGATGCTACAAATCTCTCAATTACCAATGGAGGACAAGTAGGGGTTTTAATTTTTGGCACGGGGGATACTGGAAATATCAATATCGATGTTGACGAACTCATTCAATTGGATAGTGGTAACAGTGGTTTGTTGACAGGAATATTTGCTCGAATTCTGGCATCGGGACAAGGAAATGTAGGTACTACTAACATCACTACTAAAAATCTCAATCTCAACGACGCTAGAATTTCTACCAATACTTTCGGTCGTGGAAATGCAGGAGATATAGTAATAGACGCAGCTTCTCTTACTTTAACTAACGCGGGTTCTCTTACTAGTAGTACTTTTGGTACGGGAGATGCAGGAAAAATATCTTTGCAAATTGCAGATACCCTTAGCTTGGATGGTGGAATAGATAATCTTGTAACTGGTATTTTTACTAACGTTGGATCGGGGGCAGTGGGTCAAGGTGGAGAGATTGTAGTTTCAGCACAGAATCTTTCTTTAACTAATGGCGCACAATTACAAAGCCAAGTAAATAACTCAACTCTCGATCTAGCTGGAGGCATCGGTAATGCAGGTAATGTAAATATAGAAGTTAGCGATCGCATCGATATTATTGGTACTGGGAATGGATTTTCCAGTGCCATTTTTAGCGAAGTTAGTCAGGGTGCGGTGGGTGATGCAGGAAACATTAATTTATCAGGAAAGTTTCTTACCGTTGCTGAAGGAGGTTTTGTAACTAGTAGTAGCGAGGGTCAAGGCAATGTCGGTAATATTGCCCTAGATATTGAGCAACAGGTAATAATAAGCGATCCAGGAACTAGGGTTGATGCTGGTATTGATTCTTCTGCTGTTGGCGATATTGTAGGGGGAAATCTGACGATCGATACTCGACAACTAATAGTAGAAAATGGCGCACAAGTATCTACAAGTACCTTTGGTTTGGGCGATGCGGGAAATTTTACTGTTAATGCCACAGAATCAATCCAGCTAAGGGGAGAAGATAAAACTAATTCTTTACCTGGAGGATTATTTGCTCAAGTAAATCTTACAGGAGAAGGGGCGGGAGGAAACTTAACGATTAATACACCCCAGTTGAGTATCAGTGATGGTAGCAAAGTTCAGGTAGCAACTTTTGGGAAAGGAGATGCAGGGGAATTAAATATTAATGCAGACAAAATTGATATTTTTAATACCCCTACTCCAAGTAACTTTACTACTGGTATTTTTGGTTCTGTAGCTTTAGATCCTCGAACTGAAGAATTACCTACAGGAAATGGGGGTGATATAACTATACTTACCAAACAATTGAGTATTTTAGATGGCGGAAAAATTTCCGTTGTCACCGAAGGGATTGGCAATGCAGGAACTCTCGATCTTACTGCTACAGAGTCAATCGAAATTAGGGGTGTCGATCCCGAACCTGAAGATGGCGTTTCTTTTATTAGTGGCAATGTGGAAGAAAATGCAACGGGAAGAGGCGGAGATATAAGTATTGTTACCCAAGATTTTAGTATAAGCGATCGCGCTGAAGTTTCTGTTGGTTCTCAAGGTAATGGACAAGGAGGCAATCTAACTATTAATGCCGATAATTTATCTTTAAATGATAATGGTGGGATCGTCGCTGAAACCCTGAGTAATGATGGTGGTAATATCAATTTGGAAGTTAGCGATTTGTTAATCTTGGACAATCAAAGCAAAATCTCAACTACTGCAGGTACAGCAGAAGCAGGGGGAGATGGGGGAAATATCGATCTTAATACGGAATTTATTGTCGCTTTTGGCGATCGCAATAATGATATTACTGCCAATGCTTTTAATGGTGCGGGGGGCAATATTGATATTACCGCTGAAAGTATTTTTGGTTTAGCAGCTAGGAGTTCGACACCTGATAACACTACCAACGATATCGATGCTAGTTCCCAGTTTGGTTTTGATGGGGATATTTCTATTACTACTCCTGATGTCGATCCCACAAGGG
>CAYXWE010000521.1:0-3773 GCA_964468145.1 uncultured Pleurocapsa sp. | reverse complement strand
TACTGGCTCTTTAGATTGGATAACCTCTCGATAAGCCTCAGTCAATTCTGTATATTTAGCTAAATTAACTAAATGACCCCGCAAATGATGGCGATAAATTCCCGTTTCGGTAGTCGCATCCTGAAGTAATTTGTCGATGTCATTATCCTGAGTAACCAAATGGCAAAAAGCAAGGTTTAGTAAATAAGGATGACCGCCAACAATTTGTTGTAGGGACTTTAATTGTTCTAGGGTTAGGGGGGGATCGCCTTTATCTAAACCATAACGCTGGGCTAATTCTTGAGCTTGCTCCCAACCAAACTCTTTTAAGCGCAAAGATAGACCAATATTGAATGGTGACTGATGCAAACTTAGGGGAATATAAATCTCTGTCGAGTGCGTGACAATCGTACGGAGTTTCTGCCAAATACGTACATTATTCGCTTCTTCGTGCCAAAAACGGAGTAAAGGTAAAAATTCTTGAGCAACTTCAGGATAATTAAATAAGCGATTGACTTCATCAATTGCTACGACCAAAGGACTATCCAACTGTTCTAAAACGTAACCTTGGAGATAGGTGGTGGTGCTAACTTTAAATCCTAAATCTTCGTCCCAATAATCATCTAACAAAGATTTTAAACCCAACTGCAGGGTAACATTAGCACAAAACCAACGTAGCAATCGTTCTAGATTACCAATTACATTTTCCTCGGCTTGCAGCAAATTTAATCTAATGGTGCGATATCCTCTCGCCTGCGCTCGATCCAAAATCCTCATTACTAGAGAAGTTTTGCCCATTTGTTTGGGTGCTTTAATTCTGACTAATGCCCCAGGCTTGGCAATTTCTTCATAAGCCTGGGATTCACAAGGAGGACGCTGAATATATAAAGCGGATTCTAAAGGTACGGGGGTTTCAGGTAGTTCTAAAGCGGTAATTTGACCCCTAACGCTTTGTTGTTCCTTAGTTTTGCCTATTTGCTGTCGCAATATGGAACGGAAGTTATTTTTGGTAATTTTTTCGCCAAAAGATTCTGAAAGAAGCTGCCACAGCCGAGAACCAACTACTCTAATGTAATCTGGATCGTAGCCAGAGGCATCAGCTATTTCTTGATAAGTTTTGCTAGACCAACATTGAGTTAGGATTAGCTCTTGAACAGAATTTAATCTTTCTGGTGCAATAGCATTATCAATTAAATGTAAAGCTTCTTCAATAGTTATCATATTGTAATGGTATTTTAATTCAGACACTTACTCTTAACTAAAATGTTACTTTTTTTGAGTGACTTTCCCCCACCTTGGAAAGTAAAAAATTCTCTAGAGAGCTTTTTTTCTCCATGGTTTCCGTATATTCATTTATATAGACTCGACAATACTTGAAGAATTAACTCTGACTAAACAGTGCAAACGTATTAAAACGAAGGATTGAGTTATTTTATCTTCTTATGTTGTGTTAGTTGATTATTTTTACTAACAATGTAATTTTAATGTAACTATGAGGCAAAACGATGTATTGAGTATATCTATAGTGTTCGCGTTTTGCTAAAAGCTCGAAAATGCAAACGAAAACAATAAGACTTCAAGTCACAAGAGGTTATTAATCGTGTAATACTGATTTATGGCAAAAAATTAAGCGCAGGCAATGAGCAAAAAACGAGTACTATCGGGAATTCAAACCACTGGTAATTTACATTTGGGTAACTATTTGGGTGCAATACGCAACTGGGTAGATATACAGCAAGACTACGATAACTATTTCTTTTTTGCCGATCTCCATGCGATTACCGTACCCCACGATCCCAAAGTCTTGGCAGAAAACACTTTTAAACTGGCAGCAGTATATTTAGCCTGCGGGATAGATTTAGAATGCTCGACTATTTTTGTCCAGTCTCATGTTTCTGCACATAGTGAATTAACTTGGTTATTCAACTGTATCACTCCCCTAAACTGGTTAGAAAGAATGATTCAGTTTAAAGAAAAGGCAGTTAAGCAGGGTGAAAATGTTGGCGTGGGGTTGTTAGATTATCCCGTATTAATGGCAGCCGATATTCTGCTCTACGATGCGGATGTTGTCCCTGTGGGAGAGGATCAGAAGCAGCATTTAGAGTTAACTAGAGATATTGCAGCCAGAGTAAACGATAAATTTGGCAAGAAAAAGCAGCCTGTGCTCAAAGTACCAGAGCCAATGATTCGCACTGAAGGTGCGAGGGTTATGAGTCTGACAGACGGCACTAAAAAAATGTCTAAGTCCGATCCTTCAGAATTGAGTCGGATCGATCTTTTAGATCCTCCCGATGCGATTAAAAGAAAAATAAAAAAATGCAAAACAGACCCCGTTAAAGGATTGACTTTTGACGATCCAGAACGTCCCGAATGTAACAATTTACTTGGTTTGTATCAAATTCTCAGCAATCAAACCAAGTCAGAAGTGGCAGCAGAATGTCAAGATATGGGTTGGGGACAGTTTAAGCCATTGTTAACCGAAACTACTATAGAAGCCCTCAAACCAATTCAAGATAAATATCACGAGTTGATGGGCGATCGCGAATATCTCAATACAGTATTGCGCGATGGTGCAAAAAAAGCCAGCGCGGTAGCAAATCAAACCTTGACTAGAGTAAAAGATGCTTTAGGTTTTTTGCCACCTTTGTAGGCAATTAAAGCAGTTAGGAATTACTGTTAGATGTTAAATGTTAGATGTTAAATAGAAATGACAAGTAATCTTCAACAGGCGGTAATTGACCGAGAATTTTTAGTTACAGCCGAAGTTGCTCCCCCCAAGGGAGGAAATCCAGCCAGAATGCTCGAAGTGGCAGCAAAGTTAAAAGGTAGAGTTCATGCGGTTAATGTAACTGATGGCAGTCGCGCGGTATTGAGGATGTCTTCGGTAGCAGCTTCGACAATTCTATTGCAACATGGCATCGAGCCAGTGTGCCAGGTAGCCTGTCGCGATCGCAACTGTATTGGTTTGCAGGCAGATTTGATGGGAGCTTATGCCCTGGGAATTCGTAATGTTCTAGCACTAACAGGCGATCCTGTAAAAGCAGGAGATCACCAGAAGTCTAAAGCGGTGTTTGAGTTAGAGTCGGTAAGATTGCTCAAATTGATTTCCAAACTGAATGCGGGAATTGATTTTAACGACAAGACAATGCCAGATGAAGCTTTGAATTTATTTCCTGGGGCTGCAGTAGATCCGCAACTTAAAAGTTGGTCTGGTTTGCAAAAAAGATTTGAGAAAAAGTTGGAAGCTGGCGCGCAGTTTTTTCAAAGTCAAATGATTACTGACTTTGATAAATTAGATAAATTTATGAACCAAATTGCCTCTATTAGCGACAAGCCAGTTTTGGCAGGCATATTCTTATTGAAGTCGGCTAAAAATGCCAAATTTATCAACAATTATGTGCCAGGAGTCAACATCCCCGACTCTATTATTCAACGTTTAGCTAATGCAGATAAGCCTTTAACTGAAGGCGTAAAAATTGCAGCCGAGCAGGTGAAACTAGCTCAAAGTATGTGTCAGGGAGTCCATCTCATGGCAGTTAAACGCGAAGATCTCATCCCCGAAATATTAGATCTCGCTGATATTTCCTCTGTAAAAACTAGTAGTAAATAAACACAATCGATAACATCGCTATTACATTTATGGCGATCGCCATAAAAATTGACCCAAAACGAGAAATACGCCAGATGATAGTTTAAAAATCGTCAAAAACAGTATATAAAGAAAAGGCAGATCGACAACAATGTTGTTCTTACTAAATAAGCTCCAATTAATTGACGTATGAATCATGTTTATC
>CAYXWE010000520.1:0-3778 GCA_964468145.1 uncultured Pleurocapsa sp. | reverse complement strand
ATTTAATACTATTGACAAGATTATGCCGATACTTACAATTAAAGATAATAAAATTACTCCTAAAAGAAGGTTGAGTTTAAAGCTTAGGTTGAGATTTTTATACATAAATAATAAATAAATAATTTAGCTAAATTTTTTTTCCAAGTATAAATATTAATTAATTGTGGCATCGGCATCCCCAAAAATACTTAAAGATTTAATAAACACGGGACAGTTTTTAATAAAAGTAAATAAATTCGGCTAAAGTGTTTACTTTAGCAAGCATAAAGAGAGATATTTGATGTATTTAAAGAAAAATCTATTAGTATTGCTGCTTTTAGCGATCGCATCTTGTAGTAGCTCTAATACGAATATAATTAACCAGCATAGTATTGGCATTATTAATTATGGAAACGACAATAAAAATATTAAAAAATACCAAAAATTAGAAGAATATTTGGGTACAGAACTTAATAGCGCAATTGAGATCGAGCCAGTCTACAATGAAATAAGAGCTTTGCAACAAATCTCAAGTAAAAAGTGGGATTTGGTATTTGCACCTCCAGGGTTAGCAGCGATCGCCATATCTCGATATGGCTACGAACCAGTTATGCCCTTAGAAGGAAGAGATAGAACCCGTTCGGCGATCGTCGTCAGGAATGATTCTCCCGACACTGAACGTCGCGATCTGGCGGGCAAAACTATTACTTTGGGGCAAAAAGGTTCGGCAACGGGATACTATTTACCCCTCTACAATTTATATGGTTTGAATTTTAAAGAAATATTGTACGCCCCGACTCCCAAAAATATCTTGCAGCAAATAAGTGAAGGTAAAACAGCAGCAGGAGCTTTATCTTTAGAAGAATATAATCTCTATCGACGAGATTTTCCGCCCAATACATTTAGAGTCCTCTATTTAGATAAACATAATATTCCTCCAGGGGCAATTTTAGTCAGCGATCGCATCGAGCGCAATCAAGAGGCTCAAATTATTTCTAAACTAATTGAAACCCCTTCGTTTATTTCTTCTTCTGTGGGTTTTTTGACCAAACAAGAATTACCCGATTATGATTATTTAGTCAAAGTTATCGAACGAGTTCAGCAAATTTCCCAACCATCGACCGCTTCTCCCTCTAAGCCTTTGAATAATGAATAATGGCGTTGGTCATTAAAATAATATTTTACAACCCAATAACCTAACTGTTATGTAAAACTTTCAACTAACTTTTGAACCGATGGTTTGGACGAACCATAACTAACAATGGCTATATCTAAATCTAGATCTCGATAAAGCTGTAACGCTCTGGCGATACTATCTATAATCCAGCTAGTATCGTTACCAAATGCTCCACCTCCTAAAAGAGTTAAAAACAATTGGTTGTTGCCATTAATTCGAGCGTTCAAAATTGCAGTACAAATAGTTGCTTCATAGGATGCTTCTAAAACTAGCTTGGCAAATTGTTCCCAAAGTTTTGCAGCTAGAGGAGAATATGCCACGGGTAAAGCAGAACAATAAGCCTGGGATACTCGGTGTTGGCAATCGTCTAATGTTACTTGAGTCTGCCATTGTATGCCGATTCTTAGTAGTTTGCGGAGTTCATCCCATTCTTTTTCCCCCGCTGTTTGGAGTCGTTGAGAAATTGCGGTTAACCCTCTTGGAGATGCTAAAGCATAACCGTTTTTCATTTGCCAAAGACGATTTTGAGAATTATTCCATGCTTCCCCTAAATCTGCCAAACAATCGATCTGATTAGTTACAGACTGTCCGATTTGTCCGTTGACTGGGACAAAGTAGTTGCGATAAATTGTTCCCGCACCACAAGCAATGGCACAAGCTGGGCCTTGAGTGCGATCGCGATCGTAGATTCCTATTCCTTCTTCGGGAGTTCGATTAGCAGAAACCATTTCTAGTAAATTGAACTGAGAAGCCACCTGAAATAATGCTCCTGCATTGGCTGGATCTGTATGCAGACTCTGCACGTTGCCTACTACTTCTCGTAGGGATAGTTTGCCTGGTTTCACCTCGTTACCCCGAATTCTTTGTCTCAATTCTCCTAACGACGGGGTTTCTAATCGGCCAGCAACGAATGTTTGCTTGTTGACAAGGGATCGCACTTTTCCTCCCTCAACGATAAGGTTACTGCGTACTTGCTGTGGCGATTCTTCGCGAAAACCAGTCAGCTTTTCAAACCAATCCATAAGATTATAAAAAATTAAATAACTATCTTCCTATAATTAATCGACTTGCTGAGATATTTCCACCGCCATGGGGAATATGAGATAATTCCCACTTAGGCATGACCGAGTTTTTTTAAATAGAAATATAAGTAAAAATGTTTAACTTTAGTGGAGAAAAACCCAATAATTTGGGAGTAAAAGATGGCAAGCTAGCTGCTTGTCCTGGTAGTCCTAACTGCGTTAATAGTCAAAGTAGCGGTGGTAAAGAAAAAATCGAGCCTCTACCCAATGTTGCGATCGCAGAAATTAAAGGCGTAGTTGAAGCTATGGAGAGAACTACCATCATCGAAGAAACTGATAATTATCTCTATGCAGAATTCAAAAGCAAATTGATGGGCTTCGTTGATGATGTCGAGTTTTACCGAGATCCCTCAGCTAATGTAGTTCATGTCCGTTCTGCATCTAGACTGGGTCAATCTGATGCGGGGGTAAATCGCAAGCGAGTTGAAGAAATTAGAAGCAAGCTCAAATAATCCGACTAAACATTAGACAATAAATTTTAGAAAATTATATGGGTTGAGTTAACTTGACCCTTTTTTCTTGTCTTTTGAATATTCATTTTTATTATTATGCCTACTACCCCATCTAGCAGTAAATCTCCCCTGGCTGCCACTATCGCCGAAAAACTAGCAGCAGGAGAAAGTTTAGCTAATGCTGAGTTTAGCGATCGCGATTTATATGCGATCTCTCTTAACCAAGCTAATTTAGAACGGGTTAATTTTTCTAATAGCATCTTGACCAATGCAGATCTGGTTGGAGCAAATCTCGCGGGGGCAAATCTAAGTAAGACAGACTTGAGGGGAGCAAATCTCACAAAGGCAAATCTCACAGGAGCAAATCTTGCAGGAGCTTATTTAAGTCGAGGGGATCTACGTCAGGCAAATCTAACCGATGCCAATTTAACCGATGCCAAGCTTCAGGTAACTATTTACGATAACGACACCGTATTTCCCGAAGGATTTAATTATAAAAGTTCTGGTGCGGTAGGTCCAGGAGCAAGTCTCAATGGAGCTTATCTCAATACCGCTAACCTGCGAGGAGTCGATCTAACTGGAGCAAAAATGATTGGTGCTTATCTTAGTGGTGCGGATCTGACTGGAGCAATCTTGAACGATGTTTCTTTTAGCGGAGCAAATCTCCAAAAAGCAATTATGACGGGGGCGAGTTTGCGCAATGCTCGTTTGGGCAATACGGAATTAAAAGGGGTTGATTTTCGCGCAGCAGATCTGACGGGGGCTAATTTGGAGAATATTCAAAATATAGCAGGTGCAGATTTTAGTATGGTCGTGGGTTTGAGCGAACAAGCTCGTTCCGCTATTCTTGGTTTCCCCGCACCAGATCTCACTACCTGGAATGCTTATACTCGCTGTAATACTAAGGATAGTTTGGAAATTCGGGCTTAACCCGAACACGGCGATGAAAAGTTATTTGTCATAATGAGCTTTTTAACGAATATTCGATCTTGCTGAAAATTAACTGGAAAAACCTAACAGCGATCGCCGTCATAATCTATTACCTAAGCATAGCGATCGCATCTGAGGGGATCGTCGCTCAATCTCCA
>CAYXWE010000519.1:0-3789 GCA_964468145.1 uncultured Pleurocapsa sp. | reverse complement strand
ATGGTTGGGGTCATCGTGAGTCAACAGAGGCTAATGCTATTGCCACTGCCAAGACTCCAATATTCAATAGTTTGCAGACTGCATATCCCAACACGCTAATCAATACATCGGGCAAAGATGTAGGATTACCAGATGGTCAAATGGGAAATTCAGAAGTCGGACATCTTAACTTGGGTGCGGGACGAGTTGTGCCACAAGAATTAGTCAGAATATCCGATGCGGTAGAAGACGGTTCTATTTTAGACAATCAAGTATTAGTAGATGCCTGTACTAAAGCCAAAGCTGTCGGTGGAAAGCTACACTTAATTGGTCTTTGTTCTGAAGGAGGAGTTCATTCCCACCTTAAACATTTGATTGGGCTGCTAAGTTTAGCTAAGTCTAACGGTATCCAAGACGTTTGCATTCACGCTATTACTGATGGCAGAGATACCTACACTACAGAAGGTATTAAAGCCCTGAATAAAATTCAAGATGCCATTAACAAAATTGGTGTGGGTAAAATTGTCACTATTAGCGGTCGCTACTTTGCCATGGATCGCGATCGCCGATGGGATCGGATTCGCCAAGCTTACGATATCATGACTAAAAATGATATTACTGATGGACGTTCTGCTGCCGAAGTTTTAGAAAAATCCTACGCTCAAGATATTACGGATGAGTTTGTTGAGCCTACAAGAATCGCATCGGGGGCAATAGAATCTGGAGATTCGGTAATTTTCTACAATTTTCGTCCTGACAGGGCAAGACAGCTAACCTACGCCTTTGTCAATGATAATTTTGATGGTTTTGCTAGAGAAAAAATTGCTCCTTTGCACTTCGTTACCTTTACTCAGTACGACGCTAGCGTAGCTGTAGAAGTTGCCTTCAAACCACAGAACCTAACTAATATTTTGGGCGAGGTAGTTGCCAATCAAGGTTTGCGCCAGTTTCGTACCTCCGAAACCGAGAAATATCCTCACGTTACTTATTTTTTCAACGGTGGCTTAGAACAGCCCTTTGATGGAGAAGATCGCGAATTAATTCAAAGCCCGATGGTAGCTACTTACGATCGCGCCCCAGAAATGTCTGCTAAAGCGGTAACGGATGCAGTATGCAAAGCAGTCGATAAGATGGAATACTCTTTGATTGTGGTCAACTATGCCAATCCCGATATGGTAGGACATACAGGGAATTTGGAAGCAGCAATTCGGGCAATAGAAACCGTAGATAGTTGTTTGGGTAAACTCATCGAGACCGTCAACAAAGCCGGCGGTACATTACTAATTACGGCCGATCATGGTAATGCAGAATATATGCGCGATAGCGATGGCAACCCTTGGACGGCTCACACGACTAACCCCGTACCGTTTATTTTAGTAGAAGGAGAAAATAGAAAGATAGTAGGACACGGTACGGACATACCTCTTCGAGAAGATGGCTGTTTGGCTGATGTTGCACCAACTATTTTGGAAATATTGCAAATTCCTCAACCAGAAGAAATGAGCGGTCAGTCTTTGATTGAACCTGCAAACTATGAAGCGCGGAAAAATCGGACTCCAGTTAGAATATCTGGCATTGCACCCGCTATGGGATCTTAAAAGAGATAAATACATTATCTCAACTCTTGATGGCTCGGACGAATTTTACAATCGTCCGTTGCTAAAAGTTCCCTTCTGCTACCTGAAATACAGTTAATCCCAGCCCTCGCCACATATCCACTACTTGCTGGCGATCGTCGAGGATAAATAAGATATTATATTTGTCTCGAACATGAGTTTGATATAGCTCTTGTTTGATAATTGAATCCTTTCTCATATCTCCAGTGGCACGCATATAGATATGTTGGTATTTGATGCCGTACTCGCGCAGCCAGGATTCAGTTTTGGCTTTGCCATCATCGGTGCGCCCCGACATGATAATAATAGTCTCGCTATCCTGCCATTTGCGAACGGTTTCGAGGACGGGAGGGTTGGGTAAATCCAAATCGCAACGGGAAACATCAAAAGGACTGCGATCGCCCATAATGGCTAATGTACCATCCATATCGACAATGATGGCATTGGGCAAATCGGGGTTATGTACTATTGGCTCGGTAATTTGCGATCGCACAAATTGATTGTACATACTCATGATGACATCTTTACCCACGGATTTTGGTCGCAATAAATCCCGACGGATACATTCTTCTACAGGCACTTTGAGAAAAGAATCATCAATAATTACTTTCGCTTTTCCTTTGACTAATTCTGTAATTTGTGCGATATTTTTGCCAAAGTTGGTATCGTCAACGACAACGTGTTTACCTGCTTCTAATGCCATTAAAATAGTAGTATTTCTCAGAGAGCGAATAAACTTTTCATTGCCCTTCGACCAATAGGAAGCGTGCGCCATTTCTCGCAGCAAGTCTTTATTAGTCCTCACCCAGCGACCAGGATTGGCTAATAATAATTCTTTGGCAAATTGAGATTTTCCCGATGCGGGTAAGCCTTGTAAAATTAGAACTTTTTTCATTAATTATTTATTACTTATTAGTTATTACTTATTTATCCCAATTCTACAAAGTCTATCTTCAACAGGCTTTCTAATTTCTGAATTGAGGTTTTTGCTAGAGATTCTTTGATGCTCTGAGTTTTTCCTTTCCTCAGATTAAATAGAATTCCCGAATAGGGTAAATGTTTGACTGCCAGGGCAAAATCTTTTTGTTCGATAATGTTTTGATGCTGTTTATACTCTGCATCAATCGCTGCCACTAGCTCGTTATATTTATTTTCTATTTGAGAATATAACTCTTGCCATTCGGGATAGTAATTAAGAAACTCTTCTCCTTCATTGGTTGCCACGATTTGTAAAATTTTACGGCTAGAAAAACCCGTTCTCAGATGGGCGATCGCGACATAGTTAGGGGATTTAATTTTAATTCTTTTAAATTCTTTGTCGCAGACAATATAACCTTCCGACTCCATCGGATCTAATTTATCTGTAAGCTCGATAATTTCTTTTAATGTTTGCAAAGGATAAGTTTTAACTATCTCCCAACCATATTTATCGCCCCAAATTTGAGGTTCTGCTTCTTGCAATGTAAGGCGATCGCGCGTACCGTGCAAAACTAAATTATTACTATTTTGTCTGACCACAATTCGATTATAAGGAGTCATTAATTCAAACATGAAACAATAGTTCGTTTCTGTTGGCAGCTGGTAATTTTTCTCCTGCCAAACTTTCCAAAATAATTCGCCAAAACTATAGCGAAAACCGTTAACTTCTCCCCCTGCATCTGCCATTCCACTAGACTGAACGCGCCATTTTCCCTGATAGTAATAAAGAGTCATCAAAGAACCGTCCAATTTTTCATACAGTCGGGTGGTATCCCAATCTAATTTTGGGGCGTGACTTTCTCCGTAATTAAAAAACTTATCATAAGGATAAGAAACAATCTCCCAATTATTAGCTTCATCCAAGATAATTCCGCGACATTGTTGGACTATTATTTCTCCCATAGGAGATTCCAATTGCGAATATTTAAGACAGACCAAATTTTCAATCTCGCTGTGACGATTGACTTTTATACTATATTCCTGCGTTAATTTTTCTAATCCTACCGTTCTTAAATAATTCTGTAATTCCATTGTCGGTCTTTGCTAATAAAAAAGTCTCGTCTGTTTGGTCAAATATTCTTGAGTCTTCGATCCTTAGCAGTCAACTCGAACTAACAATGCGATCTCTGACAACTTTTTCGCTCTTCGGCAAATTATATCGCTCATCCTATTTTCATTTCAACAATACTACAAAAAATACTTAATTTCCAATGAC
>CAYXWE010000518.1:0-3792 GCA_964468145.1 uncultured Pleurocapsa sp. | reverse complement strand
TTTTTATGAGCAATAATGACCTGGGATACAGGTATTTCGCCACCATAACCATCAAGTAAGGCGGTTTCTCCCGACCAAGTTCCATAAGTGATTGCCTGGGGTAGTGCTTCATTAAGTAGTATTTGATTTACCCATTCAGGATGAAGAGAGGCAATATTTTCAGGATCGTATTTGCTTTGAGGATCTATAGGAAGGCTCTTGAGTTGTTGATTTTGCCAGATAATTTGTCCTTGGGGAGTAGCCCAACCAATGTAATCTGAGGTAGCTTCCAGAATAGTATGGATTTGTTCTTGTTCCTGTTCGAGTTGTTTTTTCAAAGTAATATCTTGAATTAATCCTACGATGGAAACAATTTTGTCGTTGGACAATACAGGATATGCGGTAATTTCACACCAAAAATACGAGCCGTCTTTACAGAGGTAGCGTTTTTCTGCAGTGAAATTCTTAATGACTCCAGAGGTTAGTTTTTCTAATAAACTCAAACAAGAATCAATATCCTCTGGAAGGATAATATCAATAAGCTTGGTGATATATAGTTCTGCTTCTGTATAACCAAGCTTGTCACAAAAATATTTATTGGCTTTAGTAAACTGTCCCGTTTTGACATCTAATTCAATCATTCCGATAGCTGCTTGCTCAAACATTGCTCTAGATCTAGCTTCGCTGAGTCTTAAAGCTTTTTCGGTAATTTTGCGATCGCTAATATCTCTAGCAATACAGTGGATAATATTTTTGTTGTTGTAGGGAATAGTAGTGAGTTTAATTTCTGTCCAAAATTCTTCACCGTTAGAGCGTTCATGTACCCATTCAAAACGGTTTTGTCCCGATTCTAAAGCAATCTGTATCATAGCATTGGCTTTAGTCGAGGAGAGTTGACCGTCGGGTTGGAATTGCGGAGAAATTTCTGATGGATGAAAAGATAGGAAATTTGCTTTATCTGAATATTGGAATAAGTCTAAGGCTGCTTGGTTGCAATCGATAAAACCTCTATCCCCTAAAAGTAAAATAGAGTCTGCTGCTTTTTCAAATAAAGTTTTAAAACGTAATTCGGAAGATTTTAATTTTTCGATAATTTCTTGGCGATCGCTGATATCTCGAAAATACCAAATTCGACTATCAAATTCTCCCGATGGTAATTTTACAGGGGAAGAATATCGCTCTAAACAACGTCCATCTTTGAGGTAAATTTCATCAAAGCTGCTTTCTGCTGGATGGGAATAGAGATATTCGACTCTAGCTAAAAATTCTGTTGGGTTTTCTAATTTTTCTAGGATTGAGTTTAGCAGTTGTAGCGAATCTTTGGTATCGATAACAGTTTGAGGAATTTTCCAAATCTCAGCAAAACGCTGGTTATAGTTAACTACTCGACGATTGACATCTACCACTAGTATGCCGTCGGGAGAAGATTCTTGTTGGGCGTTTAAAAATATATTACTGCGTAATAATTCGGCTTCTGTTTTTTGGCTTTGGTCAAAGAGTCGGGCATTTTCAATGGAAATAGCAGCTTGAGAACAGAGAAATTCTAAGATAATCGTTTTTTGAGGGTGAAATAAGTTTTTAGTATTAGAAGAATGAAGATAAACCACCCCAATTGTTTCTTCCTGGCGTTTGAGGGGTAGAGCTAACAGACTTTGGGGTTGATGTGTTTGTAGATAATCATCGATAATGGGCAACTCCGTTTCTAGATTATTTACCAGAAGGATTTTTCCCGTATTTTTGACGTAATTAATTAGTTTTACGGGGTATTGGGAGCTAGTAGCCAGGGGTTGGTTGATAAATTCTAAATTTTTGCCATCGTCAATCAAATTAATCTGCCAGTTGTTAGTATTATCCTTAAGGGCAAAAATAGCGCGATCGCATCCTGAATTTTGGAGAATGATTTGGCTCAGTTTGGAGAGTAATCGATCTAGTTTGAGGGTTTCGGTTAATGCTCGTGCAGATTTGAGAATATCTGTCAGATCCAATGTATCATTCAAACTCCAAGAGGTTAGATGGGCTGAAGTATTGGAGTTAACTAAACAAGAAAGAGTTTCTAGAGGATTAAAACCAGGGTTGTTTGCTTGCAGAATGGGACTTAATAATTGGGTATATTTTTGTTCTAGATGCTGAATTTTGGCTTTTGCTCCCCATCGAAGATAACAGTAATAAGCTTCTTGCAGATATCCTGCTGCAACTTTTTCTTTCCCCCAATCGAGATAAAATTTAGCTGCAAGTTCGTTGGCTAGGGCTTCTTCATAGATGTATTGATTTTCTTTTGCTTGAGCAATAGCAAGATCGTAATTTTCTATTGCTGATACTAACTGTCTGTTAATGCGAGATTTTTCTGCGTCGATTAAAAGTTTTTTGTGTAATATGTTTTCCGAGCAATGCTCGCACCAGTTATTTATCTTTGTTTCTAACTCTGCTAAATTTTGCCAATAGGAATTTCTTATTGCTTCGGAACTCTCTGTTTCAATTAATTTTAAATACATTAGAGCCGTATAGAAAACGGTAGAGGGAACTTTAGCATGACTAGGTATGGTTGCCTCAATAATGTTTAAGTTGGGAATGAGATCGAGATAGGTTGCTTCTAATTGAAAGATATAAGCATGGCGAATTTTTACCGAATAAAACCAAGCCAAATGATAGGGAGTATCGTGATATTTCTCTAAATATTCAGCTTCTTGAAAATCGCGATCGTCAAAACTATTAATGCTATTGGTTAAGCCTAATAAGTTACGAATTGGTTGCAACGCTCCAACAATTAGAGCATCGCGGTTGCCGAAGCTTTTAACTTGATACAAAAAATCTACATAAGTTTTGACGATTTGATGCAATTCGTCGAGATTCATACCAGCAGTTAGTCGATCCGAAGAGCTTTGCATCATCATAAAGCCAACTGTTAGCCAATTCCCCGCATCCATGCCGTACCTATAGGCATTCTCGTAGTATATATCTGCTTCTTTTAAAGGTTTGCTCCAACTATGTACATCAGCAGCGAATAAAAAGTTAGTTACAGCACTGACATCGGTGTTATTAAATTGTTCGCACAGTTGCACGGCTATTTTGCCAAACTCATAAGCTAAAGAGGTTTTTTGACAACGGGCATTGAGTAAGATTCCATAACCTACGTAGCCAAAAGGAGACATTTCGCTATTGCCATAATGCAAAGATAGAGTCGTCATTTTAGCTAGAGCCAGGAATGCTAGATTAGTTTGACCGTCTAACCAGGCTGCATAAAAAAGAATTTGTAAAATTCTCAGTATTTCCTCTATTTTTATCTCTTTTATCCAGGAAAATTGGAGAACTGAGTCGACTTTGTTTTTTACTAAAAATTTATTAACCGTAGCAATTTGCAATTGTAACTCTGCTTCAATATCTTCCTCGGTTTCAGGAACAGTCCAACCCAAGATTTGTAAAGTTTTACGTTGAATAGATATTCCTTCTTTATTGCGACCCTGAAGTTGATATTGGGTCATTTGCAAGCGGTAAATAGCTGCGCGATCCAAAATGTTTTTAGCATTAGTTAGAGAGGTTTTATATAGAGCTTCAGCCTTCTTAAAATTACCACTTAAATAAGCACTTTCTGCTGCGTTGAAATACAGTAGATAGATTAACTCGTAGTGAGTTTCCCAACAAGTTTTTGGGAGTAGGTCAATACCACTCTCGAAGTATTTACAAGCAGTTTTAAAAGCGGTAGCTAGTTTGGCTTTTTTTCCAGCCTTTAAATTAAACTCAGCTAACTTTTGTCTTTGACATGAATTTTTTATTTCTTGCTTACCTAAGTTTAGCTGATTAACTATTTCAAAAAGT
>CAYXWE010000517.1:0-3798 GCA_964468145.1 uncultured Pleurocapsa sp. | reverse complement strand
GATTGGGGTTGTCATCACCAATTAAATTGTCGTTGCCTACAGTACCATCAAATGGCGAACTAGGTTGTGGTGCGGGTTCTGGTATGGGGTCTGGCGCAGGTTCTGGTGCAGGTTCTGGTGTAGGTTCTGGTGCAGGTTCTGGTGCAGGTTCTGGCGTAGGATTTGAACTGTTACGACTGCCATAAATACTTTGGATACCGTTAATATCATCCTGAAGTAAGTATGCACTACCCAAACCACTATAGCGACCTCTGACACTAGAATTCATAATCGCATTAGTACCGTCTTCATGACCTAATCCCAAAGCATGACCGACTTCATGAACAGCGGTTTCTAAAAAAATACTTGTATTCCAGTTTTCGCTACTATCAAATTGAATAGTACCATAACCAGCTTCTCCAAGAGTATTACCATCGCCATCCATATTTCTTTGAGATACTTGGATTTCAGCACCTGAACCACTATCAACTTGAATCGGGTTTATATTAGCTACTTCCGACCACACGTCAAAAGCTTCATTTACCGCAGCCCTAGCTTGCTCGTTACTAATGCCTGCAAAATTACCAAAATTATCAAATCTGTAGGTTATATTGACTATACCGCCATCTCCAGCAGATCCATCTGAATACCAAGGAACAGAAGAATCGAAGGTGCTAAATTCTTGTAGCTCGCCACCTCCCTCTGAATACGAAGGAGTAGAGTCGAAGGTGCTAAATTCTTGTAATTCGCTGCTACAGCATGTATCTTCTACTACATTACTTTCAGAGTTGGCTAGACTGTCATCTTTGTTGGTGTCACTAGCGTCGTGTACTTCATGACAACCGCATATGTTACATACGTTACAATAGTGTATATTATCTTCTTGATTCGATTTTACTACAGCCTTATCTTTCTCATTACTAGTGTCTGAAACATTACCAATATTATCAAGACCATAGCTTAGATTAACTGCAGGGCCATTTCCCTTTGAATATCGAGAAGCAGAGTCCAAGGTGCTGAATTTTTCAAGATAGTTAATATGTGATTGTTCTACTACATTGTTTTTTAATCCAGTTTTACTCTCATCTGAATTTATCTGCCCAACATTATTCAAATCGGTAGTTTCTTTTATTTCATTTTGCTCTGTTTCTTCGGATAAATAGTCTATTTGAATTGCTTCGTTCGATAGCATAAAGCAAAAATATCTCCATGATTTGCATTGGTCTTTAGTGTGCTTAATCAATTAATAATAGGAAAATCTATAGCGTTTCTCGGACTCATAAGGTACACATAACACCTGCGGAATGAACGTCACGCGGACTGCGGAAAATAGAAAAACTTTGTACCTCAGCAACATGAGAATTGCTATATGTTGTTTAATTTTCTCTTTTTCCCTTTATACCAATTCTCTATAACAATGCACTCTTCTAAAAAATTCTTTTTTCTTGGTGCGCGTTTGCACGGACAATTTAAACTTTTGAGGGTTCCTCAAAAGCCATGTCCTTGTCTCTGCGAGAAACAAAATAAAATAATAAAAAAGTGTAGCTTAAAGGAGAAATGGTATTAGCTTTACCCGTTAATTTCTGACTAAGCACTAATCAGAAATTGACTATTTTAATCCAAAATAACTTACTGCCTTGCGCATACATAAAGTTAAATTTATGGCCTCAATATTTTGTGTACGACAGACTGTTGTGGGTAGATTAATTAAGGGAATTAATTGACAATATTTATTTAGCTAAGAATTAGCTTAGATCAAGATTAAAACGTTGTTTTTTAACTTAATGTATCTTTTAGTTTTAGATTTCTTTAAAACAGTTTTTTTAAATAGTTTTAAAAAATAAATTTAGTAATATTTTTTTATAAGAATATTTTTAAATCAATAATTAATTATTGTTAAAAATGACCAGCTAAAAAATAGACTAAAGGCGCGATTGCGATCGCTGGTAAAAATGAACCTACGCGAATTTTTACGAGGTTCAATAAATTACAGCCAATTGCCATAATCATTAGCCCTCCCACTCCTGTAATTAGCAGTAAATAAGGATTTTGTTCTGGGTTAGGAATAGTACTGCCAACTAAGCCCGCAAGTAAAGATAATCCACCCTGATAAACCAAAATAATTAATGAGGAAAAGCCCACTCCCATACCGTAGATATTGGCTAAAGCAATGGAAATGATGCCATCCATAGTTGATTTAATGACTAATAGAGAATTGTCACCGTTTAAACCATTATTAAAACTACCGATAAGAGTCATTGGGCCGACACAAAATAACAAACTACTAGCCACAAATCCTTCGGTAAATTTACCTTTGCCTTTAAATTTATGCTTTAACCAATCCCCTAATACAGCTAACTTTTCTTCAATTTGTAGCAATTCTCCTGTAACACCTCCTAGTACCATCGCCAACAGCCCCAATACTGCACCGTCGATGCCACCTGATGTTACTTCTCCCATGCTATTTGCCATGCTCAAGCCAATCCAAACCGTTAATAAACCGACTCCTTGAGTAATGATGGTTTGGATTTTGCCAGACAGACGATCTTGGAACAACAAACCCAAAGCCGTACCCAAACAAACAGTGAAGATATTAATCCAAGTACCGCTAGTTTTTGCCCAAAAATCTAAATTCAAGTTGTTATTTGTTTAATAGGGTTTTACTATTGAGTCCTACCAATTGTTCGCTTAATTCCCAGAGACGTTTGCCTTTATTAGCGTCCATTGCCTCATCGGATATTTCTTGTTTAAAAGCTGCACGATCTTCTTGTTGGCGATTGCCCCAACTATAATACACCCCAGACTCATTAAAGCCAGGATCGGCTGCAACTTTAGCCACTCTTTCCCCTGCTAACTCTTCTGTTACATAACCGCCCGTAATGTTCTTTTGAAACCAGGGAAAGATAGTTTGGAAGAGGGAATAGTGATTGCGGAATAAACCAGTCTCCGCGACACAGCCTGGATAAAGGGCATTAAAAATAATACCTGTAGACTCATGATAGCGATCGTGTAGTTCGCGCATGGTAAGCATATTACAGAGTTTACTATCTTTATAAGCTTTTCCTGGCTTGAATTTCTTACCATCGATCATCGCTATAGGTGCTTTAAAACCAGATTCCATACCCTGTAAATCTCCTAAATCTGGAGGTGCGGGAATGGGAATTTTGCCTCCCAATTCTTTGGGGTTAGCAGTAACAGTACCCAAGATAACCAATCTCTTTTCAGGTGCGGTTGATTTTTGTAAATCTTCTAACATTAAATTACATAACAAAAAATGTCCCAAGTGATTGGTAGCAACGCTCAACTCATAGCCTTCTTGGCTACGCTGTGGCTCTTTTTCCAAAGGAAGATATACCGCAGCATTACACACTAAGGCATCCAAAGAGCTTCCTGTAGCGCGAAAATCACTGACAAACTGACGCACGCTATCTAAAGATGCTAAATCCAGATGGATAATACTATATTTATCTCGATCCATACCCACTTGTTGGGCTACTTTTTCGGTTTTAGGTAAATTGCGACAGGCCATAATTACGTGCCAACCGCGATCGGCTAATGACTTGGCTGCATATAGCCCGACTCCAGAAGAAGCTCCCGTTACGACTACTGTTGATTGTTGCTCTTGTACCATTTCTTAAAAAATATATTTTATGATTTACATCTGTTCTTAAAATCTCATACTGTAGACCCATAACTATTCAATAATTTATAATTCTTTAGCTCTATAATTCAAAGATTAAATTTAGAGATTATTTTTTAATTTTCTGACCAATAATTTGGGATACAAGCCCCGTCCTTTAGCGTAGCGGAGGACGGCTT
>CAYXWE010000516.1:0-3803 GCA_964468145.1 uncultured Pleurocapsa sp. | reverse complement strand
AGGATTGGCATCTAAAACTACACTTCTGGCATGAGAAACTATCTTGACGACTTTTTCTCTCAATAATCGCCCCCATTCCAAACCTTGAGATAATTCAGGAACAATATTTTTAATCTTGGCGATCTCTTCATCCGTCAAATATTTTCCCCCATCATCAGCCTGCTGGAAAATAGCAATTACTTCAGGAGGATAATTTTGCCAATCCTCGAAGCTGACGATACGGGATTTAGAAATAAGTTCTTTTACTTTGTCACTGAGCATTTTATCTACAAGATGAAGGCTTAATTTAATATAGCAAGCTCGATCGCATTAGTAATTTTTAGGTTCGAGAAATCTTCCTCTAGGGGGTAATTCGAGCAAGACAATGTAAAGTAAATTTAAGTTGTAATTAATCAACAATTTAGTTTATGGATATCGAACAAATCAAAAACGCTCTCAATGATTCTAATCCCCAAGAAAGAATGAAAGCAATTAGAGAGTTGCGTAATTATGAAGCCAATATTGCCACTCCTTTGTTGTTAGATCACGTAGAAGATAGCGAATTTTTGGTACGCTCTTTTGTAGCGATGGGTTTAGGCAAAAAAAGAAGTGAAGCGGGCTACAGCGCACTATTAGAAATGATGAATAGCGATCGCGACCCGAACGTGCGATCGGAAGCAGCTAATTCTTTATCTTTTTATGGCGATGTCGCCGTACCCCATCTGAGGCAGATGTATGAAAAAGACGCTCACTGGTTAGTACGCCGTAGTATTATCGCAGCGATGGTAGATTTGAAAGCACCTCAAGAATTGTTAGAAATTTGTGCCATTGGTTTATCGGGAGAAGATCAACCAGTCATGGAATCTTGTCTTAGTTGTTTGGGTTTGTTTGCAGGGAGTCGTCAACAAGAATCTGCCCTAGAGTTATTGTTGCCCTTTGCAGACGATCGATCTTGGCGTATTCGTTTGCAGGTAGCTAAAGCCCTTGGTAGGTACAATCTGGATGAAGCCATGCCCATAGCCCAGCGCGTCAATTCCGCTTTGACAAAACTCAAGACAGATTCAGATCATCGAGTAGTTGGTGCAGTACTAGAAAGTCTAGTCTAAGCTGCGATCGAAGATTATTTATAAGATCGAGATGAACAAATATAAGACTCTTTGATAAAATCATTAGAGGAAAGTTAAAAAATATTACAAAAAACCTTAAATGAAATTATTGGTAGTAGGGGCAACTGGTACTTTGGGGAGACAGGTTGCTCGTCAAGCTTTAGATGAAGACCATGAGGTGCGTTGTTTGGTACGCAACCCCAACAAAGCAATCTTCCTCAAAGAATGGGGTGCAGAATTAGTTAAAGGCGATCTCTGCGATAAATCGACGCTTCCCGCAGCTTTGGAGGGAGTAGACGCTGTGATTGATGCTGCTACTGCCAGAATTACCGATAATCTCAGTGCCAAAGAGGTGGATTGGTCGGGGAAAGTTAATCTAATTCAGGCTACTAAAGCTGCTGGAGTCGAGCGATACATTTTCTTTTCCATTTTGAATTGCCAACAATATCCAGAAGTGCCTCTGATGGATATTAAGCGTTGTACGGAATTGTTTTTAGCTGAGTCTGGACTAAACTATACCGTGTTGCAACTGGCTGGATTTATGCAGGGATTGATCGGTCAATATGCTATCCCGATCCTAGAAGATCAAATTGTCTGGGTATCTGGAGAAGCAACCCCTATCGCCTACATGAATACTCAAGATATTGCCAAGTTTGCGATTCGTGCATTAAACGTTTCTGCTACCGAGAAAAAGACATTTCCTGTAGTCGGTTCAAAAGCTTGGGGTGCTTACGAAATTGTTAACCTATGTGAAAATCTGGGGGATAAAAGAGCCAGAATATCTCGCGTTTCCTTGACAGTTCTGGGTTTGATGCGTCGTATTACTCGCTTTTGTGAATGGGGACAAAACACCGCAGATCGTCTTACCTTTGCTGAGGTGTTGGCAAGTGGCAAACCTTTTGATGCTCCCATGGGAGAAGTTTATGAAACTTTTGGCATAGATTCTAAGGAGATAACTACTTTAGAAGAATATATGCAAGAGTACTTTACTCGCATTATGAAAAAACTCAAAGAAATTGATTACGAGAAAAACAAAGGTAAGAAGAAGAAAGGGACAATTCCTTACCGCAACCAGTTCTAAAGTTTTTGGGCGTTATTACTTAAAATAGGGGTTAAAGATTTAAACTATACTTGGTTTTTAATTCCTATTTTTATTTAAAAATACTTCAAGCTAAATATTTTTTCTACCATTTAAAGTAGAACCCGTGCGTTTAGTAAATATCCAAAAAATAGAGCGGGTAATATCTCTAGCTACTTTATATTTTGGTTCTATATCTCTATCCGTTGCTAAAGAAATTGGCGTGTAGATTATTCCTTTGCTACCCAAAACAAAAGTGGCGATCGCCTTAGCTCTGGGAAGATGATAGTCCGAAGTAATTAAGTAGATATGTCCGATCTTTTGCTGTTTAAAATCATTAACCAAAGTAGTAAAGTTAGTTACTGTATCTGTAGCACGGCGATCGATATAAACTCGACGATTACTAATACCTGTTTTTTGAAATATTTCTCTAGCTAACATCTCTTGACTGCCAGAAGAAACCCAGATTGGTAAGTTAGGATGTTCCAGGGCAAATTGGGCAGTAAACTTTTCTCTTTTAGGATCGCCACCTAGAGTTAACATTGCCTGGGGATGGGGCGATTGATATCGAGCGATCGCAATTCTGAGGGGAATAGTGCCAATAACGCCAACAACGATACTGATAATAACGACAATCGCGTATTTAGCAATTATTCGATGTTGAGTAGCGAGTATTTTCACTGAAAAAACTTAATATTTAGCAACAAAATGTAAAAGTCTATTTTAACTTTTAAATATTTTTTTTAAATTGCTACTATTAGTAATGATCAAAAATATTGAGAAAAATTAAAGCTTAAAATATAGCAGATTTACTCATTATTAATTCCTCTGGACTTCAACAGACGCAATCTTTTCTTGCGGGCAATTTCCTGTAGGTCTACATTGCGATCCGTCTCATCAACAATTTCTCCCGTCAATACTTCCAAAACATCTTCTAGGGTAACGACTCCCGCTACTCCGCCGTATTCATCCAAAACTACGGCCAAATGTTCTCGATTATCTTGAAATACCTTGAGCAGTTTATCAGCGCGGTTAGTTTCGGGAACAAAATGTACGGGACGTTTGAGGCTGTCTATGGTGCGATCGCCATTTCCTTCAATCGTGGCGGTAAGCAGTTCATCTTTGAGTACTAACCCCGTAACATTATCGATAGTTTCATCAATAACTAAAATTCGAGTATGTTGGGATTTGATAATGTCTTGCTGGCATTCTTCTAAAGTTTGTTCCCCCTTGAGATAGGTGATAATAATTCGTGGGGTCATCAAATCAGACGCATTGAGGTCGTTTAATTGAAATACCCGCTGAATCATTTCCGCTTCATCGTCTTCAATCACCCCTTCTTGGAAACCGATATTAGTGAGAAATTTGATTTCTGCTTCGTCGGTGGTAGGCATTTTTTGACCCTGGACAAAGGGGGCGGTGACATTTTCTACCAGCCAGACTAAAGGTGTAAAGAGAACGGTCAAAAATCGCACGGGAATAGCGATCGCCAAACTGACCTGTTCGGCATAACGCTGACATAGGGTTTTGGGTACGATTTCACCAAAAACAATAATGAGAAAAGTTAGGATTCCTGAAAATATTCCCAACCAATTACTACCAAGGGTTTTGGTCGTCAGGCTACCAATGAGAATACTGCC
>CAYXWE010000515.1:0-3804 GCA_964468145.1 uncultured Pleurocapsa sp. | reverse complement strand
CGTTCAAATAAATAAGTTTCAATACCTGCTTTGGCTAAAACTTCTGCTGCTGATGACCCTGCTGGCCCAGAACCGACAACGGCTACCTTTAATCCCAAAGTTTTTCTCCTATATCTTTAATAAATCTTTTTTGATGGTTTGGACAAAAGTGACTCATCTATCTAGGAGGTTCACTTATCTTTTTTGTCCGCCTACTAAAAGTGGATAGTATCACGATGTTCTGCCCTATTTTCATCCTCTAGCCCGATTCGCTAAAAGTTGAAATACTGCTTAACAAGTTTGTTAACAAACATTAAATAAATAGTGAGCGATCGCTTTTTAGTTATTAGTCATTAGTTATTAGTCATTAGTTATTAGTTATCAGCGAACAATATATTGCCCGTAGGCTAGGCAAGAGTTATCCAAACCAATTAGCATTTAATAAAAAGCTGTAAAAATCCTATGAGTAATCAAACAGTAGATGTAGTGGTAATTGGTAGCGGTATTGGCGGGTTGTGTTGTGCTGCGCTACTGGCTAAATATGGCTATGGAGTAACGGTGTGCGAAAGTCACTCTATCGCTGGGGGTGCTGCCCATAGTTTTGAACGGGATGGTTATAAGTTTGATTCGGGCCCTTCTTTGTATTCTGGTTTGTCTTCTAGTCCGACTAATAATCCTTTGCGACAAGTGTTGGATGTCATTGGAGAAGATCTTGAGTGGGCTAATTATAATGTTTGGGGTTGTCGTCTGCCCGAAGGTGATTTTAATGCTTATGTGGGGGCAGATCATTTTGCAGGAATTTTAAAGGAATTACGCGGAGAATCTGCGGTAGCTCAATGGCGCAAATTACAGGCAGAAATGAAACCTTTAGCAGAGGCGGTTAATGCCCTACCATCTTTGGCAATGCGTTTTGATTTGGGTGCTGCTATGAGTATGGGTCAATATTTGCCCAATACTTTGGGTCATTTGCCGAATATTTTGCGCATGACGGGCCCTTTTAGCAAGATTATGGATGGTATCGTCAGCGATCCTTTTATTCGCAACTGGATGGATTTACTCAGTTTTCTACTATCGGGGTTGCCTGCTAGCGGTACTGTTGGGGCGGAAATGGCGTTTATGTTCGCGGAATGGTACAAGCCAGGGGTAGAGTTAGATTATCCCATGGGGGGTAGTGGGGCGATCGTTGATGCCTTGCTACGGGGGTTAATTAAACGAGGTGGCGAGATTATTTATAATGCCCATGTCGATCGCCTGTTGGTAGAACAAAATAAAGCTGTCGGGGTGCGTTTGCGTAATGGCGACGAGATTAGAGCCACTCAAGCAGTGGTTTCTAATGCCTCGGTTTGGGATACGTTGTCTTTAATTCCTGAAGGGGTATTACCCAAGAGTTTTGTTAAAGAAAGAGAACAAACTCCCGAATGCGAAAGCTTCATGCATCTGCATTTAGGAATTGATGCTACGGGTTTATCAGATCTCGAATGTCACTATATTGTGGTTAATGATTGGGAACAGGGTGTTACTGCACCGCAAAACGTGGTGGTAATGTCGATTCCTTCGGTTTTAGACCCCTCTCTTGCCCCAACAGGGAAACACGCCATACACGTTTATACCCCTGGCAATGAACCTTATCAACTTTGGGCGGGAATGGATCGTCGTAGTGACGCTTATAAACAACAAAAACAAGAGCGTGCGGAAATAATGTGGCAGGGTTTAGAGCGAGTAATTCCCGATATTCGCGATCGCGCAGAACTTACTCTTGTTGGTACTCCCCTAACTCACCAACGCTATCTACGCCGTCATCATGGCACTTATGGCCCTGCTCATCAAGCGGGTAAAGCCCTGTTTCCTGGTTCGACAACTCCCCTGTCTGGTTTGCTTTGCTGCGGTGATTCTACTTTTCCTGGTATTGGTATTCCTGCGGTGGCTGCCAGTGGTGCGATCGCAGCTAATACTATTGCACCATTGTCGAAACACCTAGAAGTATTGAAAACAATAAAAATTGCGTTCCCTTAAAGTATTGGAGTGTGTTGTTAGTAAACACAAAACTCAAGGGGTTGAGGTCTGCCGATCTGGTAGCCTTGAGCATAGTCCACGCCTATTTGTTTCAAGTTTTGGACGATATCATCATTTTCCACAAATTCAGCAATGGTTTTGATACCCATAATTTGGCTGATATGATTGAAACATTCTACAGTCGCATAGTCAATGCGATCGCTGGCAATATTTTTGACAAAGCTACCATCAATTTTTAGATAATCAACAGGTAGATTTTTGAGATAATTAAGAGAAGACATTCCACTACCAAAATCATCTAAAGCGATCGAACAACCTAATTTTTTTAATTTTTCAATTAAATTTACGGCATTATTTATATTAGATATGGCTACTGTTTCTGTAATTTCAAAACAAATTGTTTGAGGTGGCACAGCATAGATCTCAAACTGTTGTTGTAAAAAAGCACCAAATTCTTGACTGTTGATACTCGCTCCAGAAAGATTGATGGTGTAAAGGCCATTTGAAGGCGGTAATTTTTTTTCTTGTCTTACTTGACACCAAACTTCATAGCCAGACAAAAAAGTAGCAATTACCCAACGATCGATCGCTGGCATCAGATCGTAACGCTCCGCAGCAGGAATAAATGCACCAGGAGCAATTATTCTTCCCGATCGATCGATCAAACGAAGCAGTATTTCGTAGTGAGACTCAGTGGCATTTTCTGCCATTGAAATAATTTTTTGAGCATAAAGACAGAATCGGTTTTCTTCTAAAGCTAGGTTTATTTTTTCAATCCACTGTCTTTGTCCGCGATGTTGAGCGACAACTACATCGTCTTCGTGGTAGAGATAAACACAGTTACGACCTTGTTCTTTAGCAGCATAACAGGCTGCATCTGCTTTATTTAAAATGCTAGTTAGATTTTCTGCAGTATAGTTTATGGCAACCAAGCCCACGCTGACTCCAATTCTAAATATTTTATCCTCCCAAACAAAACGAAAATCTTCCACTAATTGTCTGAGTTGATTAGCAATTTTTTGTGCTATGTATATTGGGCATTGATGAAGCAAAATCCCAAATTCGTCTCCTCCTAAACGAGCGAAAATATCCGAGGTGCGAATTCTCTTCTGGAGCAATTTAGTTACCTGCTTGAGTAATTCGTCTCCAGCACCATGACCACAACTATCATTAACAATTTTAAAGCGATCTAAATCTAAGTAACAAAGAGCATAACAGGCTTCATTCTCTTGAGCATCTTGAATCGCAATATTTACTTGTTGCTCGAATTTATGCCGATTGTACAATTTAGTTAAGGGATCGTGAGTGGCTTGCCAAGAGAGTTCCTTGGTTAAACGGCGAGCATGAGTCACATCATGAAAAACAATTACCGCACCTATTAAATTACCTTGGCGGTCTTGAATTGGTGCTGCCGAATCTTCAATCCCATATTCGGTAGCATCGCGGGAAATCAACAGGGTATCATTAGCCAGTTCGTAAATACGATTTTCTTTGAGAACCAAATCTACAGGATTAACTACAGGCTCTCTGGTAAATTGATGGACAATCTGAAAAATTTCTTTTAAAGGTTTTCCTTGAGCTTCTGCTGTACTCCAACCAGTCAATTGTTCGGCTACTGGATTAACAAATCTAACTTTACCCACAGCATCAGTGGTAATAACTCCATCTCCAATAGATTTTAGGGTAACTTGAGCTAGCTCTTTTTCTGCATCAAGAGTTTGTTCCATTTCTTTGCGATGGGTAATGTTATGTCCTACCCAAACCACAGTAGTTTCCGATACGGGAGAAATGTTGACACTGAACCAGTATGTT
>CAYXWE010000514.1:0-3806 GCA_964468145.1 uncultured Pleurocapsa sp. | reverse complement strand
ATGGACTCCAATGACCTCGAACGAGAACGAGGAATCACCATTCTGTCCAAGAATACAGCAGTTAGCTATAAAGACACTTTAATTAATATTGTTGATACGCCAGGACACGCTGACTTCGGTGGAGAAGTAGAACGAGTCTTGGGTATGGTAGACGGCTGCGTACTGATCGTCGATGCTAATGAAGGGCCCATGCCTCAAACTCGCTTTGTACTCAAAAAAGCGTTAGAAAAAGGCTTACGTCCCATTATAGTAGTCAACAAAATTGACCGCCCCCGCGCCCATCCTGACGGTGCAGTAGATAAAGTATTCGATCTGTTTGTCGAACTAGGTGCAGATGACGATCAGTGCGACTTTACCACTCTTTATGCTTCTGGTTTACAAGGCTTTGTTAAAGAAGAATTAGAAGACGAGGGTGTGGATATGCAACCCTTGTTTGAAGCAATTATTCATCACGTTCCACCACCAGCAGGAGATGTAGAGAAGCCTTTGCAATTGCAGGTAACTACTCTTGATTATTCTGATTACTTAGGTCGAATTGTGATTGGTAGAATCCATAATGGGGTCTTAAAAGCTGGTCAGCAAGCAGCACTGATTAAAGAGGATGGCAAAGTTGTTAAAGGGAAAATCTCTAAGTTAATGGGTTTTAAAGGACTAGCTAGAGTAGAACTTCCTGAAGCAAGCGCGGGTAATATTGTGGCGGTTGCGGGTTTTGCCGATGCTAATATTGGGGAAACTATTACTTGTCCTAACGACCCCCAAGCTTTACCTTTAATTAAGGTAGACGAACCTACCCTACAAATGACCTTCTCGGTTAATAACTCGCCCTTTGCAGGACAAGAAGGAGATTATGTAACTTCCAGACAAATTCGCGATCGCCTGATGCGAGAATTGGAAACTAATGTGGCACTCCGCGTTGAAGATGGCGACTCTGCTGAGAAATTTTTGGTTTCTGGTCGAGGAGAACTACACTTAGGTATTTTAATTGAAACTATGCGTCGCGAAGGATACGAGTTTCAAGTATCTCAACCCCAGGTAATCTATCGGGAAATTAACGGTAAGCCTTGCGAACCTTATGAGTATTTAGTACTAGATGTCCCTGAAGCTGCAGTAGGTAGTTGTATCGAACGTCTCGGACAGCGTAAAGGCGAGATGAAAGATATGCAAAATAATGGTGGGCGCACTCAGCTAGAGTTTGTCATTCCTGCTAGGGGTTTAATCGGTTTCCGTGGTGATTTTGTACGTATTACTCGCGGTGAAGGAATTATGAATCATAGTTTCTTAGAGTATCGCGATTTCTCTGGAGAATTAGAAACCCGCTACAACGGCGTGATTACTGCCTTTGAAGAAGGAGTGGCTACATTTTATGCCCTTAAGAATGCTGAAGATCGCGGAGTCTTCTTTATTACTCCTGGTACTAAGGTTTATAAAGGTATGATTGTCGGGGAACACAATCGTCCTCAAGATCTAGACTTAAATGTCTGTAAAGCCAAGCAGTTAACCAACCACCGCGCAGCTAGTGGTGATGAACTGGTACAGCTACAAGCACCTACTGAAATGAGCTTAGAACGGGCTTTGGAATATATTGGTGCGGATGAGTTGGTCGAGGTGACTCCCGAATCAATTCGCTTACGTAAGTTGAAGGCTAAGAAATTGGCAAAAAGATAAACTGTTAGGCGGTAGCTACTAGCTTTTATGGCGTTGGTATTTTTATGTATGACGTACAAAATGTTTCTAGATGTAGCCATTAGCTATTAGCTATTAGCTATTAGCTTTTAAGAAATATCTAACAAGCAAATTAATTTAATTTTCATACCTTGATTCACCAACGCCGCTTTTATTAAATTAAGCCTCTTGCACTTAAATTCCGTAAAGTGTCAGAGGCTTCCTCATATTTATCGTCGCTTCGCGCCCTCAGCCTTCGTTCAATAAATTTAAAATAAAACTATTTTGATGATGAAAATCGGCTTTAGTTTCAGGATGAGTCAAAGCCCAGTAACTTAATTCTCCCTCTCTATCTTCGACTACAGTTGCGATCGCCATATCTAGATCTTGCTCTGGGTTAATAATTGGACTGAGATCTAAATTTAAATTTATTTCTAATAATTGCGATGTTTGGAAAATCTCGAAAGGTAAAGATTTAATAATTGTTTCTTCGGCTATATTTTGACGATAATTCTCGAACTTGAAGACATTCCAATGTCGCGCGGGAGAAAGATTAAACTCCCAGTATTTAGTAGTGTTTTTTAGTCGGAGAAAAAATTCACAGCAGGTATGTTCCCACAGATCGTATTGACGGGTTGGTAGTTTTTGGGGAGGAGGGATTAGAATCTGGGATAAATCCCCAACAAGTTGGTATTGAATCGTTAAGCGATCGCCTTGACGATGGATAAAGCCTTTAATATCGATCGCGGGTGCAGTTTGGCGGTCAAACGGTACTAAACTAAAATTGTTTTGATTCATGGCAAATCTTCAACTATTTGGGCGATCGCAGCAGATTGAGTCTCGATACTTTCTGTCAGCTTAAACTGTACCAAGGCTCTTTGTAGATTGTGGTTGGTACTTTTCGCTCCAAAATAAACATTTCCTTCGAGATAATCGGTAAAAAATCTCAGTCCCAATTCAAAAGCCAGTAAACGAATTGAATCATAGATATATTTATAGTCGAGATCGGTGAGAAAGTTTTTGGCTACTGATAGATAACCCCGTAAAATTGCTTGGGCTAATTCTGGTTCAAAGATTACCTTTTCCCAATTCTGGGTTTCTTCTCCTAAGGGGTTACAGCCCGATCGCAAGCAATCTCCAATATCGTAATGGATTAACCCTGGTTTGACCGTATCGAGGTCGATCGTCGCTACCGCCTGTTTATTAGAACAATCGATCATGATGTTATTGATTTTAGGATCGCCGTGGATCGTTCTTAATTTCAATTTACCCGATGCTTTAGCAGATTCTAATATATATGGAAGATCGGGGCGATCGCTAATAAATTTCTGACAATAGTTTACTTCAGGGGATGGTTTGACTTCAGTTGTTGCTTGTACTTGTTGGTAATGCTGAAGATATCCAGGGGTGATGTGAAACCCTTCTAGAGTATCCGCTAGCTTATCGGCGGGCATATCTTCAATTAGGTTGTGGAACATACCCAAGCCGTAACCAATTTCTTGTCCGTGGTGAATATCTTGAATCGTATCAAAGGATTGAGAGTTATCAATAAAGCTAATCGCCCGCCAAAAAGAATTATCCGAATCTATCCAGTGATTTTGTTGTTGAGAAGTAAATAAAACTTGGGGAATCTCCCAACGGCGATCTGCTGGTAGATCGATCGTTTTAAGTCGTTGGCTGACATAATCAGACAGCAGACAGATATTACTCATTACCAGTTTTGGCTGACAAAACACCGTAGTATTAATTCTCTGTAAAATAAACGGCGGTTCGACTTGGCGGGTAACTAAAAAAGTACTATTGATGTTACCACTACCGTATTGTTGAATGCGGATAGCTGGATTTTCTGCTGAAAACCGATCGGCGATCGCGATCAGATTTTTTTCTAAATCATTATCGTTTTTGTTGGCTTGCTCAAGATTATTTATCATATCCTCCCCAGTCTCGATCTACAGCAAAGCGCGATATTATCTCCACAATTAGAATATCTTAGTTGAGACTGGGAATAATGGACAGTTGTCCGTTGTCAGATTGTTTATTGTGCTAGATCGAATAGTAAGATCTCAGTTTCTCTGTGGTGTGCGGGATGAGAACTATGTTCGATCGTAATTTGAGGTTCGTCGATGATAGCTGCACCATCTCCC
>CAYXWE010000513.1:0-3812 GCA_964468145.1 uncultured Pleurocapsa sp. | reverse complement strand
CTTACTTTCCTAATCCCCTACTCCCCTAAATATGGTTGTCGGTTTGATGTTTAATAAGGTGGAGCTACTTAGTAGAAAATTAGCTGTTAATCCTTAATAATGTAAAAATTGCTACCAATATTAAGGATTAACAGATTCTATCGACCAACCCGAATCATTTTTTAGAGTATACAAACAACGTTTTTGGGGATCGCCTCGGAGTTGAAGATGGTCTACTTTTTGGGGAATTAATAATAGCAAACAAAAATTTTCTAGGGGAAGATGTCGATCGAGAGTATCTACTTCAAATGCAGATTTATCGGCTGCGGGTTGGGCGGGATGGGGCCAGGCAAATTGCAATCGCGCAGAATCGGAAAGATTGTGCCAAGTCGTTTTACGCGCCTGCAATAATTCTGAATTAGTTTCTGTAGCGGTAATTAATTTTAAGCTACCTGCAATGCGAAATTGTTCGCGAGTCTTGGTAAAGTACCAACAAATTTCGGCGAAGGGTTGATGTTCGATCTCTTCTATTTTGGCACTGCGAGCATCGGTAATAATTTTAAGAGTATTGGGATAATCTTCTTGCTCTAAAAAACCACGAAAGACTACGGTACGGTTAGCTGGATAACCTTCTGCAGTTACGGTAGCAAGTTGGAAATAGCGAGAATAGGGTTTAGAACGATTGCGGTGAATTGCGCCCTCTAAAGGCGATCGCCAGGGAGCTAACAGGAACATTTATTATTTACCATTTAGTTCGTCTGAGGTTATGCAAAAGCTTCAGGGCGTTGTTTGCTCCAGGCTTGAGCTTTTTCTAAGCTTGATGCTAAAGAAATAATAGTGGATTCTGCATTAGGTTTACCGACTATTTGTACCCCAACGGGAACATTATGGCGATCGCAGCCTGCAGGAATATTAATTACTGGTTGTCCTGTGGTATTAAAAACAGGACAGGGAAAGATCCAATTGATAATCTTTTCTAAAGTATCTTCAGGACTAAGATCTGACCATTCACCGACTTTTATCGCAGGGTGCATATAGGTAGGTGCTATCAGGACATCAATTTGAGCAAATAAACTAACTACCTGGCGAGCAAATAACTGCATCTGAGTAACAGCCTGTAAATACTCTCCTGCTGTACCAGACTGAGTCGATACCCACTGATTCATGGGACTTAATACTTCTAAAGGAATCCCAGATGCCTTAATAGCAGTAGCCCAAACCATTTTAAATGGTTGGATTAGAGGGGACAAGTCAATTTTATGGGGAATGGCTTGGTGTCCCATTGCTTCTAGCTGCTGCACTACTCTGGTTATGCTTTGTTGGAATTCTGCACTGGGTTCTCCTAAAGGCGATAAGGAAGTAATAAAACCTACTTTTAAAGATTGTAGCGTTTCCTGGGTAGCAGCCAAAAAAGATTTTGCTGGCGTTGGCAGCCAATAAGGATCGCCCGTAATATATCCCGATGCAATATCGAGAAATGCAGCAGCATCAGCAACGGTGCGAGTTAGAATGCCGTGAGTTCCCAAACCACTAAGGCGATCGCCTACAGGGGCAAAGGAAATTCTTCCCCGACTGGGTTTGATACCTACCAAACCGCAACAGCTAGCGGGGCCTCTAATTGAGCCTCCTGCATCCCCACCCAAGGCGATGGAACATAATCCTGCTGCGATCGCAGCACTAGAACCGCCACTAGAACCCCCTGGGGTATAGGCTAGATTCCAAGGATTGCGGGTTGGGGCAAAGCCTTCTGGTTCGGTGTAAGGGAAAGAACCTAACTGGGATGTTGCAGTTTTACCTAAAATAATAAAACCCGCTTGTTTTATTTTGCTGACTACCCCTTCGTCGTATTTGGCTATTTGATCTTTCAAAGCTGCAATACCGTAAGTAATGGGCATATTCGCTACGGATTTTAGGTCTTTAATACCAATGGGTACGCCAAAGAAAGGAGGTAAATAACTAGTATCTACAGTCTGGGATAGTTGCGCGGTTTTTTCTTGGGCATCAGCGATCGCACTTTCGCGAGCTACATAATAAAAACTACCTAACTGAGAATCGTACTTTTTGATGCGGGATAAATATAGTTCAGTTAATTCTAAAGGGGTAACTTGACGTTCTTTGATTAACTGAGCTTGTTCTAATGCGGATGTAAAAGCTAAATCAGTTAAGTTTTTGTCAGACATATTTATGTTCTGTTGGGTTTACCAAGCAGAACCTATTTTAGCAATATGGGGGAGTATTAATAAGCTATCTCAGATTTTCCTCATTTAATTCTTAGATATGCTAGATTTCTGACAAAATATGACTTTGTGTCGTACTAACTGAAGCTGCAACTTTGGCTCTTGTAATATTACTCAACTTAGTAATAAATTCTTCTCCAACATCTCCTGCTGCCAAATCGCAACCATACAAATAAATGTAGGGTATTTGTTCTCGATCCAAACTATCTAAATCGCAGTTATTAAACCAACTGCTAAGTTCCAAATTATATTTGGTTAAAGTATTAATACTTAACTGACTGTTTCCTAAATAAATACATCCAGGAGTACCTTTGGCAAAAATATGAATTTCATAACAACTACTATCTTGTAATATTTGACTGATAATTCTTACTCCATCATCTTCCGAACCGATAATAATTACCCTAGCAGTTACCGCTACTTTTTGAGCTATGATTTGGGAATCGGGTAGTCTATAATCGATAAAAACTATATTTCTATTGTCTCTATTGTTATCCTCTATTGAATTTTGATAAAATTGGCGATATAAAAAAGACATGATAATTCGCTTAGTCGTTATTTAAAAAAAGTGCTAAATAAAGAGATTTAAAATAATCATTCAAGCTACTATAAATTGAGCTATTAGCAAACTTATAATTTATTCAATGTATCAATAACAATAAATTAATCAGCTTTTCATAATGTATCTGTTAATACACTGAATAAATATGCTTTCAGATTAACCATATAAATTGAGCTATTGGTAAATTAGCCGATTCAGTAAATTTTCCTTATATAAAAAGACTACACTTTTTTAATTACCTATATTTTGATAATTAGTTTCTTGATGAAATCTTTAAATAAGATCTGGTACTTTATAAAGTAATGGTAAAGAACTAAGAAATAAATAAATGCCAACAAAACTACAAAAAAATGTCTGCTGTTGGCATTAGTAAAAACTGGTTAAATTGTTATTTAATGAGACTCTTGATAGGTGAGAAAATCGGTATAACCTGCTGCATCAAATGAATACCATACGGACACATCCGCATCGGGGCTAAGTTCCCAATTATTAGCAAAACGATCGACAAGATCGGGATTACTAATATAGGGTCTGCCAAAAGCAATCAATTCTGCATTACTACTGGCGATCGCCTTTTCTGCATCAGCGCGATCGTAACCGCAGTTGCCGATGATAACTCCATCGTAGATTTTTTTGACTTCCTCAAGAGTCATGGGCGTACCTTGCTCGTGGAAACCAAATGCTAAACCGTCTAATAAATGTAGATAACCCAATCCATAGCTATTTAGCCGCTCGATAACATAAGTAAAAGTTTCGCGATAATCGGCAGCACCCATATCATTAAAGCTGCCATTAGGAGAGAGCCTAACCCCGACCTGTGCTGCATCCCAAACAGTGAGTACAGATTCTACGACTTCTTTGAGAAAACGATAGCGATTTTCTACAGAGCCACCATAGCGATCGCTGCGTTGATTAGTTTTGGACTGCAAAAATTCATCAATTAGATAGCCATTAGCAGCGTGAATCTCTACTCCATCAAAACCCGCTTCTTTGGCGTTAGCTGCTGCAGCACGATATTCTTCGACAACCTGGGG
>CAYXWE010000512.1:0-3834 GCA_964468145.1 uncultured Pleurocapsa sp. | reverse complement strand
ATAGTGCCAAAGACCAAATGCAACTACCAGATAAGGCTACTGTATCAATTTCAAAAGAAAAAGGGATAAGATCGATTCTCATAAGTAACTATTTATTTTAAATGTATTTTAATCGGCTTTTGTAACATCAGATCCCTCAAGCAAAACTTTAATAAATTATCGTCAATAAGAAGATATGATGAAGCTCTGTATAAATACCTAGTTTAATATTGCTAGTCAAAAATTTAAACAGTATATTTGAAAAGGTTTATCTGCTCGAATAAAAATATTATTAATTTTTTTAACCGAATTTAGTAGTAACTACTGAGAAATTATCTATTATTTGCTAAAAAATAAGATGGCAAATTTCGTCTGAGCAATTCTTACTGTCTAAGACCGAACAAGCATAAATCAAAGCTAACCGTCGTAAATTTTTAATATTGATTGAGCTAAATTAAATGACTTACAGAATCAAAACGCGATTAAATCGTCTCGTAAGTATCGCGATCGCCGCTATTTTCCTGTCTATCGGCTTCCAAAATATAGAAATTATTCCCACTCAAGCTAAACCTGCCACTCAAGAGAATCTAGTAGTTGCTCAAGATGTTTCCGCTGTTTGGGAAAAAGGTTCTTTTCCCGTCGAGAATTTTCAATCCTATACTTCTCCTTTTGGCTATCGTAATTCTCCCGTTAACGGAGAACGCCAATTTCATAATGGATTAGACTTAGCAGCCCCTCGCGGTAGCTACATCCGTAACTGGTGGGGAGGCAAAGCAAGTGCTATGTCAGACAATACCGCCTGTGGAACTTCTATCACCATTCAGTCTGGTGAATGGCAACATGTATATTGTCATATGGAAGGTTATGTCGAAAATCATCCAAACGGTACATATTTGCTAGATCGCGATGGCGGTATCCAAATTGCTTTGGGACAAGATATTCCCGTGGGTGCAAGAATTGGACGCATCGGCATGACTGGTAGAACTACAGGACCTCATTTACATTGGGTACTCAAGCATAATGGTAAATATGTCGATCCTGCATTGGTACTCAAAGAAATGTTTAAGCGTCAGGCTATTTCTAGGGCTTCATAGCGATCGCGTTTTTTGCTCTAATCAATATTAAACTTCAATAGACCTATGGGCATGAATGATTTTGACAATCCAAAGTTTATGGTTTTTTGTCCTTTGTTGTTAGTCATAGCGAGATCGCATCCACTAAGGGAATAATTTATGCCTATCAGTCTAATTCCTCTATCCAAATTTAAATAGGGGTTTTTAAATTGCCCCTCTCCAAAAACAAAAAACCTAGAACACCAGCAAACAAATCCCTCTGCGCCCTCTGCGGTTAATCAAAAAGTAATTAAACGAACAACAAAGTAATAAAGATCGCAGCTTTCGGGCGAACTCACGCCAAATATCCTTCAATCAGAAGATCCGAAGCGATCGACCTGACTTCAATTTCTTTTAACTCCAAAGCATCAGTCATTTTACTTAAATTTAAATCCCCTACGGGAGATGGTGCAGATGTTCCGCCGATAATTTTGGGGGCAGTAAATGCCATTACTTTTTGCACTGTACCATCAGCGATCGCTTTAGCTGCCAAAGTTCCGCCACATTCCCACAATATTTTCGATTTTCCCTGCTGATAAAGATATTCTGCAACCACCTTGGGAGTTAGTTTTTCTACAGTAACTATTTCCACTCCCCGATCGATTAATTTTTGCTGCTGCGAAAAATTATTATTTTCGGTAAAAATTATTGTATGTGCAACATCAGCGTTCCAGAGGTTACAGTCAGGAGGTAAATCTAAGCTGCGACTCATCACTACTCTAAGGGGGTTATGTTCGGTAACACCATGAGTAGTCAAATTGGGATTATCCTGACGTACCGTATTACCGCCAATGATTACTGCATCGCAGGTGCTTCTTACCCGATGCACCAGATGGCGCGAAGCTTCACCCGTTACCCAAGCACTATGCCCTGTACTGGCTGCAATTTTGCCATCTAGAGTCATGGCGTATTTAAGAATACCAAAAGTTTTTTGATGGGTAATGCGCCGAATAAAAGCTTCATTTAATCGGCGACAGGCTGCTTCTTCTATTCCAACCACTACTTCAATTCCTGCATCCCGCAATTTTTGAATACCGCTTCCTGCAACGCGAGGATCGGGATCTACCATCCCCGTCACTACTTTAGCTACCTGGGCTTTGATTAAGGCTTCAGAACAGGGGGGAGTTTTGCCGTAATGGTTGCAGGGTTCTAGATTGACATACACTGTCGCGCCTTTGGCAGATTCTCCTGCATCTGCTAGGGCAAATACTTCAGCATGGGGCTGTCCCAATTCTGGATGAAAACCTTGTCCAACAATTTTTCCATCCTTGACTACTACCGATCCTACGAGGGGGTTGGGGCTAGTCTTTCCTGCTGCGCGTTGGGCTAACTCCAAACACTTCTGGATCGCTAGCACATCAAAATCTGATTTTGTCTGCTCATCTTTCATAGTTAATCAACATCAATACTTGGTATCATTTTTTGGAGTAATTATTTCAAAAAAACTTAGCTGCAAACCACCAGCGATCTAATGGCAGTGTATCAAAATCGAGAAGCGTATATACCTTACAGTCGCCAGGAAATTATTGAGTTATGTCTTGGAGATGGCAAAATTGCTGAAGGCGATCGCCAAGATTTTCGCGATTTTTGCCAGATCTTAGCTGCTTACTATCATTTCAAACTTCATCGTTCTTTGGAAACTTTGAAAACTAATTTTGTCCCCTTCGATCCCGATCTCGATCGCCAAGAACAAATTGATGATGCGGTGGATAGTCTAAATTTGCAACCTAGGGAAAACGATCTCATTGATACTTTTAATGCAATTTTAGAACGGGCTAATTATTATCCCATATCCAAACGTACTTTAGACCAAGCCCTAGTTGAAGGTTCTGTATTCGATTTGAAAACCGAAGTTGATTTTGACGACTTTGAAACCATGATTTGTTATGGTCGAGGGGACGTTACAGATACAGTTACTCTAAAAAAGTGGTGGTTCAAGACAGTTGAAAAGGAAATTGATATTTATCGTCGGGTTGTACTATTAATTAAATTTAAAAAGGAACAGCATTTTAAAGATAAACCAGTCAAGCAGGAAGAATTGAATTTTAAGCCAGGCAAGATATATGTTTATTTATATAAAAACCTATCTAAACTAGATTTAGAATTTATTTTTCCTAACGTCCAAATGAGCATGAACTGGAAAGATAGATTACTATTTGGCGTTCCCGCTATTGGTGCAGCCATTCCTTTAACCCTGAGAATTGTTCCCCAGATTTTTTTAGTTATTGGGGTTTTTATTTATATTACTTTAGGACACCAACCAATCGCCGAACTCCAGGTTAAAGAAGAAGATGTCCGCAATATTACTCCCTTACTGCTGGCAATTTCATCCTTAACCATTACCATGGGCGGATTTGCTTTTAAGCAATACACTAATTATCAAAATAAACAAATTAAATTTCAAAAAAGTATTACCGAAACCCTTTTTTATCGCAGCATTGCTAATAATAGTGGCGTATTCAAATACATTATTGATGCAGCAGAAGAAGAAGAATGTAAGGAAATCATCTTGATTTATTATCACTTATTAATTAGTAATAAACCTTTAACTCCATCTCAGTTAGACGATCGCATTGAAGACTGGATGGAAGATCGTTTTAAGACCAAAATTGATTTTGATATTGATAAATCCTTACAAAATCTAGCAGAAATTAAAGCCCAAATCGATTGCCAAGAAGGTAATACCTACTCTTCAAAACAGGTATCTCTACTACAGCGAAACAATAATTACTGCCAGGTACTA
>CAYXWE010000511.1:0-3836 GCA_964468145.1 uncultured Pleurocapsa sp. | reverse complement strand
ACCAATGACTAATAACCAATGACTAATAACCAATGACTAATAACCAATGACTAATGACCAATAACCAATAACCAATAACCAATAACTAACTACTCAAAATACTCTTCCCTAATTCCTGAAGATATTTCTCTCTAGCTACCATCGCGGGACTGGGTTCGAGGTCTAAAGCAGCTAACATATCTCGCCAACGATAAGCCCAATCGTGCTTGAGCAAAGAGTTAGCGGTATTCATTTTGCTGATGCGTTCCAAACGTTCGGGTTGAGCATCCAATTCGGCGATCGCCTCTACCACATCCGTACCCCGCAAATCGACTTTAATGATGGGATCTTCCCAATCAAAATAATGAGGGAAAGCATCGCCACCAGGGGGCATACCTACCATCACCGTTCCTGCTGCTGCGCCTTCAAAAAAGCGATAGCCTATTTCTTGAGTACCGCCAGTTTCTTCGGCTTCGTTAAACTTGGCGTAGTTGGTAATGTTGTAGCGACTTCTTTGAAAAATATCTGCCAAGAGGATGCGATGTTCTCTGGCATTGTCAATTTGTAGCTTGCCTTTGACGGTGTCGTAATAATAAAAGAAATTATCTTGGGCTGCCCTTTTAATGAGAGCATCGTGAATAACAGGCGATCGCCTGCCCACATAAGAAACATCAATCGAACGTTGGGGGGGATTGGGGTAAGGAGAAAAACGGAGAGTATCTACTGCAGGAGGAACATAAGTTACGGGAGGTTCGATTAACTTATCTAAACTATCAATACAGCGCGTCACCCCCAAAAAAACGCGATCGAAATCGTTCCAAGGTTCTTGAATCAATCGCCAGTTATCAACATCTGGCATCCACATCTCCGCAATAAAACAAGCAGTTTTACGGCATTTATCGCGCCATCCTTTAATAGATTCGAGGAGGTGCATTTGCCAGGGATTATCTAGTACTGCAAACAATAGATCGTATTCTCGATCTAAAACTAACTCTTGGGGAAAAGGAGCAATCTTCGCAGCCTGGCGATCGCTCAAACCTGCATACTTAGCAGTGCGATAAATTTTCCTAGCAGAATCAAAAGGAAAACCAAACTCATCCCCAGGACAATGTAGTTGAGTAGATTCTAGATCCAGGAGTAAATCTTCAAACTCATAGATACAGCAGTTAGCTGCTTGAAAGCGAAATCCACGAACCGAAACCACTAAAATACGGGGCGAGGGATCTGTATCTCCAGCAGAAAAATTGTGGGACATTTTCAGTAGATATTAAAAGTTTTGAGTCACAGTTACAATCTGGTAATTCTCGATAATATTACACATTTTTTCTTTCTTGGCACAAATCAAAACAAAGTAAGCATCATTACTGTTCTAGTTTAGTTAAATTAGCATTCTGATAGTAGTGAGCCAGAATGCGATGATAGTCAACCCCTTGCTGGGCTAAATAATAAGCACCCCACTGACTCAAACCTAAACCGTGTCCAAAACCGCGACCCTTGACCTGAAGATTTTCACCGTCTGTAGACATCCGAAACAGAGTGCTGCGCAGATCCAAAGCTTGGCGAATCTGTTTTCCACTAACCGTTGCCGTACCGCGATCGCCTGTAACTTTCATGGCAATTACTCGACCGCGGGGAGTCATTTGTACTGGCTGCAAACCGCGAATATTACCGATTCCTGCCACTAGAGTTTTGATGCGACTCAGGGGAAATACGTGCTGCCATTCAAATACGGGGGCATGATGGTCGTAGTCTACTACTGCTCTGAGGTAAGGTAAAGGAGAAGTCCAGACATCCTCCACATTTTCTGTATGTCCCCCAGAAGAAGAATGAAAAGCAGCCAAGATAACTTGGTTGTTATAGGTCATAATTTGACCGAGAGTACTATCTACTGCTTCGTGGGTAGTGGTGTATTCCGTATCCAAACCCTTGTATACCTGAGTTCCTACGGTTGTATCCACATCATAGATACCATTGCTTTCTACATTACGCTTATACAAAGCATAGGAGCGGGCTGCAACTGCTTGAGCCTTAAGAGCTTCGAGTGGCCAGCTAGAAACTGCTTCTGCCCCTACCACGCTATATAGATAGTCCTCTAAATCTACGTGATTGATGGCGGTAATAGTTTTATCCTGAAGAATTAAACGAGTCTTGCCACGATACCAGCGATCGCCAATCCAGACATAGCCATCATCTTGGGGTTCGACGATCAATTCTGCTGCATTAAGATTGCCCGCGATCGCAATTTTATCTCCTTTAGTTTGTGCTGCTAAAGAAGACATGGAACTCAATGCGCCGATTTGTCTCCCCGTACCGTCTTTTACTACTGCTGCGGTGGAACTACCTATCTTTAACCGATTGACATCTTTTTCTATTGCTACCCTCAACTCGATCGCTCGGGAGGGAAGAATAAACAACAGCCAGAGTAGTGCGGAAAGTAGCCAGTGGGATTTTGGAAAAAATGGCGACTTAACAACAAAATTAATAGATTTTAAGCTCCAGGATGTCATCAAGATAAGTAATTGTATTTAGATAAAAGATTGCCATCAATATCTTGCGATATTTTATCTGCTATGACAATAGCAACTCGAGTCATTTCTGGCTGACTATTTCCGACTGAGAGCTTAGTATAAATTATGATCGAAATCGCAGGCTATTTCTACAGCAGCGCGCCCTTTGACATTTGCTTCTTCTGCGGTTAGAAAGATACTGTCAAAGTTGAAGGCAATCCCAGAAAAGTCAATAATACTGAAATGATATAGCTTATCTAGAGTGCGATAGATCAATAAGGTATAGCCGTTAATTCCAATTACATTCTGAATTTTCATGGGTTTACTCCTGTATGAGAATAATTGCCGAACGCTATTGTTTTCAATTCCAGTTACTAGTAAATACGGATAATGTACTTTGTTTATGCAGTACCCGATAATTCACCAGACGCAATACAGTATTTAAAATGACCTAGGCATTAAAGGCAGACTAGAGGAGGGCAGCAGCTCCTACTAACTAGAATATAATTGTGGAATTACCCTGGCTTTAATTTGGTTTCAACAACACTGTATTAACTGTCGTTTTTAGCTCTTTAATTTATATTAGGCTTTTTATATAGTCTAAAAACAACCGTAATGCTACCTAAATTGAGTTGTTTTTTAGTCAATTGTTTTTTTTTCTACGTATTTTTGCCGATCGCATTTATAACTAAAACGACAACCAACTTAAGACGGGACAGTAGGCAAGGCAAAAGTTTGAGACTTGGATGATAAATAAGACGGGCAGTCCGCAAACCCATGTCTAAAATCGGGTGGGTTAGAATGCGCTTCTCTAGACCAATTCCCAAAGGCTTTGAACTAAAGCAAGTTAGGATAGTTAGACGGGTATCTGGTTGGTATGCGATGTTAGTTCTCAAGTTAGAAGCAAATGTCCCAGATCCTCTACCTCATGGCGAACCATTGGGTATAGATCTAGGACTAAAAAAGTTTTTAGCTGCGAGTAATGGCAAGCTTATTGCTAGACCAAAGTTTGTTGTTGTTGTTGTTTAATATATATTTTTAATGTCGTATTCGCTGAAATCGCTACAACGGTTCAGGAGCAAGAAAAAAAAAGGTTCTAGCAACTGGAAAAAAGCTGGCTTGAAAGTAGCCAAACTTCACGAACACATCTCTAATGCCAGAAAAGATTTTCACTATAAAGTAGCGAATCAAATAGCAAGCGAAGCTGAAATGGTATTTGCTGAAGACTTAAACTTAAAAGCAATGTCATCTGGGATGTTGTGCAAACATACTTTAGATGCTGGTTTTGGGCAATTCCTCAACATCTTGGAATTTGTGTGCTGAAAACAAGGAGTCTAGCCGAAAGGTGGG
>CAYXWE010000510.1:0-3843 GCA_964468145.1 uncultured Pleurocapsa sp. | reverse complement strand
TTATTTTCTCAAATTTCATTTAAAATATACAAATAATTTTGCCTACCTACTTATTCTCAGTCATCTGGGCTAATTCACTCAGTTCAATTTCTAACTTACTAGCTTGCTTCTGATAAATATTTTTGAGAGCAAGAAATGCTATTTGGCGAGTATCAGCAGTAAAGAGCATATTACTTTATTTATTAGTTTCTATTAGTTTCTATTAGTTTCTATTAGCATACTACCTACAGTATTTAATATGTACTGTGAACAAAATAAAAGCGTTTTTCTAAGATAATTAAAACTATGAGTATTGATTTAGATATTTTTCCGAGGGTTTTAGAAATTATTTATTGGGGATAATTGAGAAAAAAAAATTGAAAATTACTAACTCTAAAAGATATTCAAAATATTGGTTAAATTTCTTTAATTCAACTTGCTAATCGGAAAAAAGTTTTGCAAACCGAAGTAGTATTTAAAAATAAAGATTATGGCAACTAATACTTATCTTTTAAGATTTTCAGCAAGATAAGTATTAATGTTAGTAGAAAAAAGTCAAATTATATTGATGAATTTGAATATTTAGATGACTACGGACATAATTTAGATAAAGCTACTATCAAAACCCTATCTCAAGAGTGGAAATCTATAGGTTATATTTATGAGATCGCTAGAATGCCAAATAGAAGTAAGCTAGAATCTCGCTTGTTTATTGCTTTGGCAACAGCAGTTGCTTATCTCTGTAAAGGTTACGTGATAGTTATGAGCAATAATTTTAGTTTAGACGTTGGAGTTTATTCACCTACTGTATTTCAGCAAGCGAAAATATAATTTTTCTGCCAAAAAAAATTCAGCAAAATGCTATATATTTATTCTAAAATATAGCATGAATATGCATAAACATGAATATTAGAGAAGAAAAAAAACCATTTTATTTAGCTTACAGTTGCGATTTTAAAATTCCTGAAAGCGAAAACAAAAAGATTAAGATAAAAAGAGCTGCTAACTATTTTGCCAAAAATCTAGATTGTTACGGCGAAGAATATCATTATTTTGAAGATTTGGAAAAAAGGCTCAAAAATATTTATGCCTGGAATGTAAAAGATTATCCAGATGTACTAGATGGATATGCTGGATATGCTTTTTATCGTCTGCATATTTTAGATAATGAAGAACAATGCTGGCCTTTAGGTATTAGCCCTTTTGGGTGGTCGATCTCCCTATTGTACCTTCAGCGTTTATACGAATATTTTGAGGAAAAATTTGGAAAAGAGAATTTATATAAAATGATCGAGTTAAAATTAGATCAAACTCAAATATTGTTTTGTGATAATCCAGTATATGAAGGATACCTTATAAATACCTATGAGTTAGTATCAGAAAAAACTGCATTGATTATACTAGAAAACTTTCTAAATGGTAAACACGAAATAGATTTAGATCCTGATATATATTATCAAGAAATTAAAAGATTGAATTTGGGATTTTAGCTATTAAATACGATCAATTAATTAACATTAATTCAGAAAATACGTACTGTCGATTAGCATATATGTACGATTTAAATATACCTTCTAACTAAAATATACTTGATTCTATAGAAAAAAGCAAACTATATGATTTTGATAAAGAATTTTTTATTGAAAAGTATTATAACTTTGAAACTATTAATTTGTCCGAAAGAGTCTCCGAGCGATAGTCCTTCAAGAGATAAAACTGCTTTCTCTATTCTTTCTTGATGATTCATTTTTTACTTTCAATTATTTAAATATCACCTTTTAGTTTTTAGTACTTAATTCAAGCTAAAAACTAAAAACTAAAAACTAACAACTAGCAACTAAATTAACTCGTGCTGATTGCGGACAATATTCTCAGTCATCTGTGCCAATTCACTAAGTTCAATTTCTAACTTACTAGCTTGTTTTTGATACTCTAACTTGCGGGCGATCGCACCACGGGCAAGATCCTCGCGATCGCTTGTCAGAGCTTGTTTGGCTACTTTATCCCACACAGCTACTTCCTCGACTGCCTTTTGGTATTGGGGCTGAATCTGCTCCCAAACTGATTTGACATCGATGAGAGACTCAGCTAGTAACCGACTCGCAGTACTGTTATCTTTGCCTTTTAATGCCCGTTTGATTGGCTCGTATAGCTTGGAGGTATCCAATTTACTAACAATGGGTACAAAGTCGCGAATTTGCTTGCTATGGCTGATTCCCGTTTTGCACCAGCTAGCAAAATGTTCGCAATTGTTAAACAGTAAATTATATTTACGTTCCCCCAAACGGCTTTGCGCCCTTTGTACCACTACGTCAGGAATATAACTAAAACCATCATCATACCGAACAACGTAAACCCGATTTCCTCTAGCAAAGGTTTCCATTGAAGTTCGCTCTATCGTTTCGCTGGGTTTGCGATAGTGAATTACCGTACCGTCGCCACAATCTATACCGTGGTGTTGATACAGCCCATCCATTTGCCATAAATTCCGATATACATAAATGCGATCTCCTTTGGCCATAAAAACTCAACTTTAATTTTGATTTTTAATACCTAGCCCTAATTCTCTTTTTAAAAGGTTAATCGACTTTTCCCCAATGTAGCTATCCGTACTAATTACATCGGGAATGCGAATCAAATCTTCACGCATGGCGATAATTTCCGATTTTACTAAATCGTAGCTGGTGTAGCCTGTAATCACCGTATGAGCTGCCCGAATCACCGCTCTAAGGCGATCGCGATCGTGAGCCGAGGAAGTCAAAACCAACAAATCTTCTCCTCGCTGACTGTTAACAATACTAGATGCTACGCTCAAAGTTCCCTCACTCAAACTCACAATACCCAAACAAGCCTGAGATGGTAGCTCTTTGATCATTTCTAGTTCTTTTTTGTAATCATACATATCAATGGGAATTACCCGAAATGAATTGGGGGGTACAATTGCCAATACTTCTTGAATAAAGTAGCGGTTGGTTACTAGAGTACCAAAATTAATCTCGGCTAATAGTTGGGGCAATTCTTCTAATTCAACTAGTTCGATATCAATAAATAATGACTGTCTCAATTCCTGCTGCATCATTTCCCCCGCTCCAATATCCCGATGGGGTACAGTGATAATTACACGCTTCCTACAGCTAATGCGCCAGTTTACTTCTTCCAAGAAAAGATCTTTGACTTGTTCGAGGCTACAGCCTAACTCTAAAATCCGATCTATACTTTCTTTGACCGCATTTACCGAGCTAATTACAGGAGAATCGGATTCGGTAATATTTTCTCGCTCGTGAATTTTGACATAAATTCCCGAACCAGCTACCGACTCTACCAAACCGCTTTCTTCTAACTGTTGGTAAACCTTACTAATAGTATTACGATGTAAGCCCGTAATCATCGCTAGTTGTCTGGTACTTGGCAAGCGATGAGCAGGAGGATATTGCCCAGAGGCGATCGCAAACTGAATTTGAGCAAATAGTTGTTTGGAAGCTGGTACGTCACTATCAGACTGGATTTGAAAGTTCAGCATTGAATAATTAGCGAGCAAAGGCTTTGATGTGCGCTATTGTAGGCGCAAAATTTGCCATTTTTGTTAAATATTTATTACTATTTGGCAAAATATCTCCCCTAGTCAAATATTTGAAATCGACTAGCAATATTTCTTAATTTTATTTAATGTATATATATGTAAATTTATTTTTCATTAATATTATGATTTGCAATTTATTCCGAACTGCTAGTTCGTTCTTGCTAGCGATCTGCGTCATGACTGTAGGGGCTTTTAGTTTTAGTTTGCCCTCTAATGCTGTAGAGTTAGAGACTCAAAATTATTTTGTCAAACATATAGTCAAGGACAAAGTAATAGCAGTATCG
>CAYXWE010000509.1:0-3848 GCA_964468145.1 uncultured Pleurocapsa sp. | reverse complement strand
GTAGAGGAATGGGAAAAGACTCATTATTTAGCAATGAAGCAGTTTGAGGAAATCGCACCATCTCAACAAAATGTGATTTTGGATGACACTAATTGTTTTCGATGGTTACGCGATCGCTTTCGTAACTTGGCAGCGCAGCATGACTATCAAACTACCATTATTTTTCTTGATGTTCCTTTTAAAGAGATCGAACAGAGGATTGAAGCCAACGATCGCACTTCTACCAGACACAAAGTTAAGCCAGAGAGGATTGAAGCAATACAAACGACTTTTGAATCACCTCAAGCCGATGAAAACACTATTGTTTATCGACCCATACAGTCCATACAATCGATAGGCGTATGGCTGGAACAAAACTTTAATTGTCAAAATAACTAGAGCGATCGCTCACTGAGGTTAATTTGAAATTTTAAATAATATAGCTTATGGCTTATTTAAAAGGTGAATGTTTGTGTGGCAAAATTCGGTATGAGTATCATGGTGCAACGGGAAATTTAGTTCACTGCCATTGTAGTAGATGTCGTCGATGGCATGGTGCAGCTTTTAGAAGCAGAATGGTAGTTAGGCAAGATGGTTACAAAGTACTTCAAGGAGAAGAATATCTAAAGCAATATCAGTCTACTCCGAATGTAATTAAGACTTTTTGCTCAAATTGCGGTTCTAGTTTGGCGACAATCTATCCTCTGCGAGATAATTTACTTGGTTTGCCTATTGCAGGATGTGAAGGAGAATTAGGTAATTACCAAGAGTTTCATATTTATACTGATTCTAAAGCCCAGTGGTGGCAAATTACAGACAATTTACCCCAATATCCCACTATGCCAGCCGATAAAGCGATCGTTCACTGTATTAATGAATAATAGAGGAAAAGCGATCGCGCCAACAAATAACTATGCCAGAACATTTATATCATACAGCCTTGAGATGGACGGGAAACAGAGGCAATGGAACAAAAGATTATCGTGCTTACGATCGCGATTATGAAATTGAAGTTGAAGGCAAGCCTGTTATGATAGGTTCGTCCGATCCTGTTTTTCGGGGAGATAAGAGCAAATATAACCCCGAAGAATTATTAGTAGCTTCTGTATCTAGCTGTCATATGTTGTGGTACTTACACCTGTGTTCCGAAGCGGGAATAGTTGTTGTAGATTATTGCGATCGCGCCATAGGTAAGATGAGTGAAGCGAAAAACGGTAGTGGCAAATTTACTGAAGTTATACTTCAGCCAGAAGTTATAATTGCTGCTAATAACAGTGTAGAAAAGGCAAAAAAGTTACACGAAGAGGCTCACAAATTTTGCTTTATTGCCAATTCGGTCAATTTTCCCATTCTTTGTCAACCTTTAATTAAGATAAGCTAACTGTGTCATCTAATTATTAACATTTTGTTTGCCCCTGGTTGCAATTGATAAGGGACTAGTTCTATAGAAGTAGAATAACCTGAGTTATTTAATTGCTTGATGACAAAATCTAAATGAGGTGAAATTTCTTGCATCAAAGTAAGTAAGGGGAATATTCGGACTTCTTGACATACTCGTAACATTTCCTTAATCCCAGCAAGATGGAAGTTGCGATCGCATTGTGCGGAATACAAAAACAAGAAATGAGAACACAAAGCTAAATTGAAAGTGCGATTGGCAAAATCTAATTTAGGTAATGATTGAGTTTGATATCTACCCTCTTGTTTTCCCTGAGTATAATCTTGCAAAAATAATTCTAAGGCTTTAATTCGTCTGGCTTTCAATTCTTGTGGATTTTGGTGGTAACTCCACACCCAGTTATTAGGAGTAGCAATTATTTGATTAATAATATTATCTACTACCGCATCAAATCTTTGCTTTATCTCCGTCCCATCAAACTGATAAATCGGATCGATAGAGGTAATGTCATATCCTTTGATCGTACCTTCTGCATTAAAGCTAGCAGGGCCATCTCCTACACCCAAGATACGTTGTTGCAGATCGTCTGATGATAGATGGAACATTTTAATATATTCATCAAGCGATCGCCCAAAAGGAACAACCTTATCTAATTTCATTACCATAAAGCCATCAACCCGTATATTTACATAGTTGTTTAACCTACTGTAGCAACCGAACCTCCATCAACACGATAGTTAGCACCCACAACAAAGCTAGAATGTTGAGAACAAAGAAAGGCAATTACTGCTGCTACTTCTTGGGCTTTACCTCGACGATGTAATTCTAAGTGAGGGCGTTTTTCATCGAGAAAAGTTTCGATGGCTTTGTCAAAGCTCATGTTATTTTCTTGCGCTCGTTTTTCCATCATCGCATCAGTCATAGGAGTAGCAATATAAGCGGGAGAAACAGAATTAACTAAAATGCCATCTTTAGCGTAGGCTTTGGATAAATTCTTGGTTAAATTTAGTATTCCAGCTTTAGCTGCGCAGTAAGGCATCTCGTCAGTATAGGGCTGTACTGCATCCTCCGAACCAATTAGCACGATCCTACCCCATCCCTGTTGAAGCATTGAAGGAATAAAGGCTCGGCATACGCGCACCGCCGACATAAAATCGACATCGATAGTTTCGTACCAATCTTCGTCAGTCAATTTAAGAAATTCTTTAGTCGCGCCAGTGATACCAGCACAGTTAACCAGAATATCTACATTACCGTAGTGGTCTAGTATTTTTTGTTTGGCTGCCTCAACTTCTGCTAAATTTGTCAAATCTGCAGTAACAGGAATAGTTTCATTAATTTTATTAATTTCCTCGGCGGTGGCTTTTAGTTCATCGGTTGTTTTATCAATTAGAGCAAGTTTGACTCCTTCTGCTGCCAATAACTTAGCGGTAGCTTTACCCATTCCTGAATCGCCACCAGTAATAACTGCTACTTTACCTTTGATTCCAAAATCCATATTTATCGCCTTACTATTTTTGTCCAGTTATTACTTATTGTTATTGGCTAGATTGACTCATTGCCTCTTGCAAAAGATATATTCTGGCGTAGGAAACTATAGTCGTTCTAATTAATTTGCTTATAGTTTAGGTTATTGTTTCGGGAGACTTGGGGACTTGGGGACTGGGAGACTGGGAGACTTGGGGACAACTAAAAACTAGAAACTTTTAATAATGCGTTCCCGATTTACGATGATGAACTGCAGTAACAGCATCAGAGTCAAATACTTTGCCCTGCTGGGCAACCGCGTAAAGCAACCAATGATCGCCACATTCCATCCGATTGGCTACCTGGCATTCTACATAAGCCAAAGAATCATTTAAAATAGGACAACCATTGTCAGCTTCTGCTGTTTCTACTCCTGCAAAACGATCTTCACCTGGGGCAAAGGGTTTAAGGAAGTGTTTCATTAAGGGGATGTGTTTGCCTTCGGGCAAAACATTCAAAACAAAACTGTTCCCTTTATAGAGTAAAGATTCGATCGCCCTTTCTTTTGCCACAGCAACAGTTAAACCAGGAGGGTTAAAGGTAGCTTGGGATACCCAACTCGCCAACATTGCCCCCGATACTTCCTCTTTTTTGGTGGTGACAATACACATCGAACCGACTAACCTACCTACAGCTTGCGCGGTGCGATCGACATCGGAAGTAATTCCTTGAGCCTGTCTTACTTTTTTACTTTTCCGTTTCGCTTTTTTCAAAGCTTGAGCAAAATCCGTTCCTGCTTCCTCGCAGGTTTTTAATACCGCATCGGTAGGGGTAAACTTAACTCGAATCGGTTCAAAGCCCATTTTATAGCCAGCATTACGAAACTTGTTTTCTAGTAAGTCTACTGCTTCTCCACTCCAGCCAAAAGAGCCGAAAACACCTGCAAGCTGAGTTTTGGCAGCATTGGCTAAGACAATTCCCAAAGCTGTCTGTATTTGCGTGG
>CAYXWE010000508.1:0-3849 GCA_964468145.1 uncultured Pleurocapsa sp. | reverse complement strand
CCCCCAGGGGGAGATACAGGATAACTACGATGAAGAGTTAGAAATCTGCGATCGCTCTGCACTCAGAAAATTTACCCCAAAACAAGAATATTTTTCTTTCGATTCCCAAGATACAGACTTAACAGAGCAAGAATTCAATAAATATAGTCAATTAATTAGAGATAGTTATGAGCAGTCAAAATAGTAATAGTACTTCTACCGTCAATGTCAAAGAACATAACAAAAGTAGTTTTGAGCTAGAACAATTAATTGCAGCAATCGAGCTAGAACTAAACCAAAATGACGAACTCAAAAATTCAGGATTACCCAGCAAGCTAGAAGAACTAAAAAAAATAGCTTCCACGATTCCTGAAGAAAACGAGAATGTCTCCATAGGCGTTAACAAAAAAGTAAAAGCAATTAGAAAAGTTGCATCCGCTATTGCCAAACAGATGCAGCAAGTGGAACAACCCGAAAGCTTATATCGAATTGTGGCAACTCAGCTGCAGAAAGTTTTACAAGCTGACAGAGTGATTGTGTATCGTTTCGATCGCCAGGATCGGGGAACAGTTTTAATGGAATCGTTGGTAGCTGGATGGACTCCTATGTTGGGCGAAAATCTACCAGCTCTTTGTTTTGGGGTCAATAAAGATACTGAATATCAGACGCAGCAATATATTTCAATTGACGATACCAAAAAGGTAGGATTATCTCCTTATCAATTACAGATTCTCGATAAATATCAGGTTAGAGCGAGTTTGGCATTGCCCATCACTTTTAATAATAAAGTATGGGGGTTAGTAGTCGCTCAACAGTGCGAAAAACCTAGAGCTTGGTCGGAAACAGAAATAACTTTTGTCTATCAAATTGTGACTCATATGGGTCTAGAGATGCAGCCTGCAGATTTTCAGGAGAAGCTGACTCAACAAGCAGAACAAGAGGAAGCAATTGAAAAGGTAATTCGTAAGATTCAAAGATTTAGCGATATTAAAAAAGTCTTTCAAACCGCTACTCAACAGATACGCAAATTATTAAAAGCCGATCGCGCGGTAATTTATAAATTTTATCCTGACTGGAGTGGAGAAGTCGTTGCAGAGTCCGTGGGTGCGGGTTGGGTGCAGCTAATTGCAGAACAGGATAAAGATAAAAGCATCCGTCAAGATTTAATGTCTTCTGATGTATGTTCGATTAAGAGCATGGCTACAGAAAAGAAATTAGACACAGATACTTATTTTAAAGATACTAAAGGTGGTTTATACAGTCAGGGATTTAATTTCCGTAAAGTAGATGATATCTATGAAATGGACTTTTCTCAGTGCTATATCGATAGTTTAGAAAAATTCCAATGTCGAGCTTATATTAATATTCCTCTGTATCAAGGAGGGAAACTTTGGGGCTTATTCTGCGTTTATCAAAATGATGCTCCTAGAGTGTGGAAAGATGAAGAAGTTAGAGTCTTGCTCCGTTTTGGCGCGCCTTTGGCTACAGTTTTAAACCAAGCAGATATTATCCAACAGTTAAAAGGCGAATCAGCCAAAGTAAGTCAAGCGATTGCTAGAGAGAGAGCTTTAACTCGCATCAACGATTTAATTCGAGAATCTTTAGATGTTCGTAATGTATTTTCAATCGCAGTACAGGAAATACGTCAGTACATGAAGGCAGATCGCTGTGTAATTTATAAATTTTATCCCGATTGGAGTGGAGAGATCGTTGCCGAATCTATAGCTGCGGGATGGAACTCCCTGATGAAGATGCAGGAAACCGATCCATCTTTAAAACAGGATTTGATGGATAGCGATCGCTGTTCTACCAAACAAATGGGTTCGCCCAAAAAATTAGATGCAGATACCTATCTGAAAGAAACTCAGGGAGGTATGTATAACGGCGGGGAAACCTATCGCCGTGTTGATGATATCTATCAAATGAATTTTTCTGCTTGTTACTTAACTACTCTAGAGAAGTTTCAATGTCGAGCGTATATTAATGTGCCTATTTTTCAAGGCGATCGCCTTTGGGGTTTACTTTGCGTCTATCAAAATGATGCTCCAAGAGCGTGGCAAGAGTCAGAAACAGATTTCTTGGTTCGTTTAAGCAATCCTCTAGGTATGGCTCTCAAGCAGGGTGAATTAGTGGCAAAAATGGAAGCAGAACGAGCCGAGGTTGCCAAAGCAGCAGAAAGAGAAAAAACTATTGCCAGAGTCAGCAACTATATCCGCGAAACTTTAGACCTCAATACCATCTTTACCACTGCTACTCAAGAAGTTCGTCAGTATCTCAAAGCAGATCGGTCTGTAGTTTACAAATTCTATCCTGATTGGAGTGGGGAGATTGTCGCCGAATCTGTAGCTGCAGGGTGGAATTCTTTAATGAAAATGCAGGAAAGCGATCCTAGACTCAAACAAGATTTGATGGATAGCGATCGCTGTTCGGTTAAACAAATGGGTTCGCCCAAAAAATTAGATACGGATACTTACCTCCAGGAAACTAAAGGAGGAATGTACAAAGATGCAGAAACCCATCGTCAAGTAGACGATATTTATACCGAGGGTTTCTCTGCTTGCTATGTATCTACTTTAGAAAGATTTCAATGTCGAGCATATATCAATGTGCCGATCTTTCAAGGAGGAAGACTTTGGGGTTTGCTCTGCGTCTATCAAAACGATGCTCCCAGAGCATGGCAAGAATCAGAAGTCGAGTTTATGCTGCGGTTGAGCAATCCATTGGGAATGGCTTTAGAACAGGCAGAATTTGTCAGTCAACTCCAAGAAAAAACCAATAAAATCGCCGAAAATGCCGAACGAGAAAAATTTGTCGATCGCATTGTTAATGATATTCGCAACACTACCAATACAGATAATATATTCCGCACTGCGGTGACAGAAGTCAGACAGCTATTAAATGCGGATCGTACTGTAGTTTATCGCTTTTATCCCGACTGGAGTGGGGAAGTAGTCGCCGAGTCAGTGGCTAGTGGCTGGGTTGCTTTGATGCAGGAGCAAGAAAAAGACAGCACCTTCAAACAAGACTTGATGAGCAGCGATCGCTGTTCGGTTAAACAAATGGGTTCGCCCAACCGAAAAGATCCAGATACCTATCTCCAAGAAACCAAAGGTGGCGTGTATACCGAAGGAGAAGACTATCGCCGTGTCGATGATATCTATGCAGCTAATTTTTCATCTTGTTATTTAGCTACTTTAGAGAAAATGCAATGTCGGGCATATATTAATGTGCCAATCTTCCAAAATGACAAGCTTTGGGGCTTATTTTGCATCTATCAAAATGATGCTCCTAGAGTGTGGCAAGAATCAGAAATCTCTGTTCTGCTCAAAATATCCAGTCCCTTGGCGATCGCCATTCAGCAAGCAGAAACTTTGACTCAAATGAAACAGCAGTCAGAGAAAATGAAGCAGGTAGCCGAAAGAGAAAAAACTTTTGCTCGCGTCACTAGCCGTTTGCTGCGCTCTACTGATGCCAAACAAATCTATCGTATTGCTACTCAAGACGTGCGGAATATGCTCCGTTGCGATCGCGTATCTTTGTATAAATTTAATCCCGACTGGACTGGTTATTTTGTAGCAGATTCGGCGGTATCGGGCTACATGAGCCTGTTGGATGTAGTTCCTGTAATTGAAGATTCTCACCTCCAAGATACCCAAGGCGGGCGTTATAAAGATAATGATTCGATTGTAGTCAATGATATCTATACCATCGGTCATTCACCCTGCCATATCGAGCTATTAGAACAAATGCAGGCAAGGTCTTATATGATCGTACCTGTATTCGTCGGACAAGAACTTTGGGGACTGTTGGGTTCTTACCAAAACGACGCACCTCGTAACTGGGAAGGTGCAGAATTAGAATCTTTGCAAC
>CAYXWE010000507.1:0-3849 GCA_964468145.1 uncultured Pleurocapsa sp. | reverse complement strand
TAATCCTCAATACACTTCTCAATTACTGCCATACAAAGACGAATTTGTTTTTACCGATTGCAATATCAGAGAATATTGGGATGATGAATTAAAACTTTTGGTAGACCGCGATTTATCAAGTTCGGTCAATATCAAAAGAGTGGGGCTGGGCTTATTCCCCACTATAAAACGTCGTAAAGGGAATCCAGTAATAGTTGCTTCTACTACTAATAGTACCTTGAAGATAGTTCTGACTGCCTTACGAGGTTTTCAGAAGCCCGCGCTCTCCGAAGGGAGCGTCGGGTAAGTCACATAGAGTTTGCCAGCTATTTTATTCTCTGGCTTGTGGGATGTATATATTTTATTCGCGCCCAAAGTCCATATTTCTTGAATAACAAGATCCAAAGCTTTTGTGCCATAACATTTATTTTGAAAATCTTTATCAATCATGAACCGAAATAGCCAATACACATCTGGAGTGGGCGGTTCATCTTCCATGCAATAAGCCAACATACCAATAACGCGATCGCCTAAATAAATTGCTCTAAGTTGATTCTCAGGCTCAAACTTTGATTCGGCTATAGTAGCGACATTAGAGGCTAAGTTTCCTATTTGATTTGGATGTAAAGATAGATGTATACAGTCAATCCAATTGTCTTTGGTTACTGGTTTTAATTGAATATTCATATATCGCGATCGCTTTTACTCCCAGTTAATTAATACAACGATCGATCAATTCTTCGACACCACTTACTGGATAAATCGGTACGTTTAATTCTTGACTGACATCTGCTACCGTCATGTCGTCTAAAAACTTAGTATCTCCATGTTTTAACATCACCGAAGGCAATAATATTCCTTCTCCTAGATCTTTTCCTGTTAAACCTGCAAGCAAATCTTGTCCCGTCAGCAAACCCGTCACGGTAATTTCTTGTCCCCAATATTTACTATTCAAGGCGATCGCCTCAATCTCTAATCCTTTAACGCCATTCAACTGTTCTACCAATGGTTGAAATGCTCGTTCTACCGCATTACCCAACACCCAAGTAAAACGACGGGGCGAATCTATGACATCGGGTAACATCTTTCTAGCAGTGTCTTGGAACTGTTTGAGAAACAGTCGTATTGAACCAACGCCATTGCCAATTTGAGGATAGTCTTCGTAGTGAGATTCTAGAGGGATATCCTCCCGCGCAATCAAAAACCATTCATCAGCCAGCCAGACAAAATTACTGCCAAATTGTTGTTTGAACTTTTCCTGTAGCTGCTGTACTTGGGCAATTACCTCCATCGCCTTATCTTGGCTGACGGGAATTAGTTCGTCTTCACTTGGGCGAAAACGAGTCAATCCTACGGGTACGACTGCAGCAGATGCGATCGCGGGTATATCTCCCCGATGGAAAGAAGCCAGATCTAATAAAGTCCTTTCTAAATGTACCCCATCGTTAATTCCAGGACACACTACTACCTGGGCGTGAATCTGCAAACGCCGTTCTTGAAACCATTTGAACTGAGACATAATTAATCCAGCACGGTTATTTTTTAACAAACGAGTCCTAATTTCTGGTTCGGTGGCGTGTACCGATACATATAAGGGGGAAAGGCGCATCTGTTCGATCCGTCGCCATTCTTTTTCGGTGAGGTTAGTTAAAGTTAAATAGCTGCCATAAAGAAAACTCAGACGATAATCATCATCTTTTAAATAAAGGCTTTCCCGTTTACCAGGGGGTTGCTGATCGATAAAGCAAAAGGGACAGTGATTGTTACACTGAATCAAACCATCAAATAAGGCAGTTTCAAACTCTAAACCTAAATCGTCATCGTAGTCTTTTTCGATTTCGATCTCGTGAATATCCCCTGCTGTATCTACTACCTCTAATTCTAAATATTCATCGCTACAAAGAAAGCGATAGTCAATCAAATCGCGGGGTTGAGTTTGGTTAATCGAAACGATCGCATCGCCTGGTTCAAATCCGATCTCTGCTGCGATCGAATCTGGCAATACACGGCTAATCTTAGCAGGCTTTAGGGTAGTTTGACTCATGAAACAGATGAAGAACGGGAACAAAAAAATAAGGGGATAATAAATAATTATCGACGATCTATAAATTTATCCCAAATTACTCTTTGTTATTTCGTTACGACTATGAAGCTAAATTTTTTTGCCCATCTTGGGATTGGAAATATCATTGAGATTCACCAGATCGTTAGACAGGTTACTACAATATATTCTTTTGCCCAATCTGGGATAATCGGCAATATCGTGGCTTAGTCTTTCTCTTCAATTTCCTTTTGGCGAATGATATATTCCATGTTTCTCGTTTAATAAAGTTTCATTCAAGCATCGAGCAATTCTCAAGGCTGCACCAGACTCTCCCATACGGCGTTTGCCATTAATTGAAATTTGCTCTAGCTGTAAGGGATTATTAATTATTTGCAGGATAGTTTCACCGACTAAATCGGGATTTTCTACCATGGCGATCGAGCAACCCAGTAGCCTAGATTGTGCTTCGGCAAAGGCATAGGTAAATTGTGGTCCCGATCCTGGCATTATAACTGCGGGTTTTCCCAAACCGACGAATTCTTCGGTAGCTGTACCCGCCATGGCGATCGCAATATCTGCCCGTTGTAGAAATTGGGCATAGCTATTTTGACTCAGAGTTAAAGGTGTATTGTGCTGAGTTAGGGTTATAGTATCGGCTTCTTCTTTAATTACCTGCCACGATTTATTTTGAGCTTGTTGGATAAATGGTTGAAGATCTAACCCTGGCGCGATCGCGCCCAGAAATTGTAGTTGTTTCGATGAGCAAGCACCAATTGTGTTAGATACGCCATCTAGAATTAGTTCCCAATTGCGTAATGCTTCTGGTATCCTCGACCCTGCCAACAGTAAAATATTTAAAGTATCCCTCGGACTAGGTGCAACATCGGCAGTAATGCCATCCATCATGGGATTGCCCAGATCGTAGGCTCGAATCGACCATTGCTGCAATATTTCTGCGGTTAAACTATCTCTGGGGAATACTCCTTTACAAGCATCGCGACTCATCAGCCAACGCTCCCAAGGCATATATACCGAACCGATTTTTATCTCAATCCAAGAAGTCTGACTCAACCACCCGCGATCGTCGCGTAAATAATAATCCGATCTTGCAGTACCAACAAAAGCATAATTAGCTTTACTCAACCAGGCATAGAGCAACGGTACAACATCTCCAACTGCTAAGATTGCACCGCCATCTTTACCCCACTGGCGCACCACTTCAATCTGTTCTAGAGTTAGTTTAACTAAACCCCCGCGTAAATCTTGCCATAAAGGATTTCCTCCCTTGTAAATAAATCCCCCTGAAGGCATTTGCTGAACTCTGCCTGCGATCGCGATATTATACTTGCTATAAGCATAACCCCGCCCCACAATCGGCAAAGCAGCTAGTTCTACATTGGTAAGAACTTGTAATTGTTCTATAATACGTACAGCAACTCGATCTTCACCATGACCATTACTCAGAACCAGCAGTTTCATTTACTTACAAGCGATCGATTGAATCTGGCTCTATTTTAATCATTTAATGATCTTTTTAATTGTCGCTATCAATATATCAATTACTTTGCTCAATATTTATATAGCAATTAGAGTGCGGCAATTGAGAAGTTTGGTAGCTCGAATTACCAATATTCTTATTAACTACGAACGTTATTTTGATATCGTACTCCAAGCTGCCCCCGTTGTGGTTTATCGGGGGCAGAGCAATATTCACGATGCTCGTCAGCAGTATCAATCGTTTCAGATACAAATAACTAAAATCAGACAGCTAATTTGGTTGGTTAACTGGATAGGGCGAACTTGGCGCAAATCATTTAATATTTAAC
>CAYXWE010000506.1:0-3852 GCA_964468145.1 uncultured Pleurocapsa sp. | reverse complement strand
GGACGTTACCAACAACAGTTACAAAATATGTTGGAAAGCCTTGATTAAAACTACTTTTGGGCGAGCAAAATCCCTCTTATTCTTTATTCAGCTAAATCCGATTTACAAAGAATACTTTTAACTTGAAGTTTTAAAAATGTTTAATTTATGAAATTTTTGGAATACACGCGATCGCATTTACCCGAACTAGCAGATTATGCAAAAGTTGTAGCCCAAAGCCCTCTTTCGTTTGCAGGCGAAGATCCTCTGCAACATTCATCTTACGATCGCGTTTCTCTTTGGACACTGGAATATTTGTCAGATACCTACAATTTGATTGAATCTGACTATCGCGTTGATTTTGTCAACTATATCCTCGAACAATGGCGACGTAAGATGAAAGGATTGCCACCCTTGCAAGCAATCGATCTCGTTTGCGGTCAACGACTTTTTGATACAGTATTAGTCAATAAAAAACTTCCTTCCCCTGAAGCGATCTATAAATATGCCCAGGAAGGCTCTCATCCCGTAATTTTTTCTTGAAAACGTGTGACTGCTATGGATCGTCGGGTTATTTTAGCCGATGTCCTAGATGAAAATATTTATACCTGTAATATTTCTCATCATGCTCCTAAATTAGCCCAAGCTATTAAGAGTTTAGACGATTGAAATGTCAGCAATCACTTGACTGCCAAATCCATTACTTGTACCGTCAGCAAATGAGCTAAAGCTACCGCTGGTGTTATCACCCAAGGAACTAGAGTTAAAGGAAAGCAAATCGCTACCATTGCCAGATAGTTCCGCAACTTGGAAATTGCCCAGGGTTGAAAACACCAAGTCGCCATTATTTAGGGCAGATACACCTTTGATATCTTCACCACTATTATCATTGAGTCCGACATCCGAACCATCAACATATAAAGAGAAGCTACCAGTAGTATTATCGCCTAAATTACTAGGGGAAAACGCCAAGATATCTTCATCGTTACCAGAAAGCCCAGTAATATTGTAAGAACCATTGGTGCTAATTAAAATATCTCCATTGTCAGCAATTGAAATAGCATCAATATCTTCTGTATTAACATCTAATCCGACATCCGAACCATCGAAATATCTTTCAAAACTACCTGATGTATTCTCACCAGTAGAGCTGGGTACAAAGCGTATGATATCTGCATCATCCACAAATCCAAACCCATTGACGTTGCCATCTTGGTTTAAACTCAGCAAAACGCTGCCATCATCATTTACATGAAGCCCATCAATATCTCTATTAGCCAAACCCAGATCTGAACCGTCTATATATTGCGACCAAGTATTGGTGTTAGGATCGAAGACAAGCACATCTTCCTCAGCAAAGTTATTACCGTTGAGAGTGACAGTATCTCTGCTAGTAGCATAAATTACATTATCAGGGGCATTAGGTGGATCGGGTTCGTCTTCGTCTTCTAAAGAGAATTCGTAGAGCTGACCATCATTTTCATTAATATCTTCTCTTTCATCAATACCGCGATCGACAATGTAAACATTAAATTGAGAACTATCTTCGCTACTTGGTGACATCGTCACCCCTGCAGGTTGTATGGGATTAGCAGCACTAATATCGATAGTTTGAACTAAGTTGCCATCAACGGTTACTTCAAATAATTGATTGCTAGGCTCTCCAACAATTAAAAAATTACCATTGGTTGTGTTCAAACCTATACCTTCTGGGTCTGATAGTCCAAAGCTGGCGGTATTAAAACTATCAATTAAGTTACCTTGAGTATCTACTTCATAAATTACATTGTCCAATCCATCGGCAATAAATAGTGTTCCTGTATCGGGATGAAAAACTAGATCTTCTGGATCGTCGCTACCAAATGGTCGAGTCGGAAACTGATTGACAAAATTATCATTATCTTGACCAAAAAGATCATCGCCACCATCAGTAAGGGTGACAATTCGGCGCTCGGCATCATCAGAAATAAATAGCCTGCCATTATTTGCATTATAAGCTAGACCAGTAGGTTCGCTAGAAAAACCTAGAACATTGCCGAAATTGATGATGCTACCTTCAAAAGTAGTTGTAAAAAGATTATCTCCCTGAAAAATTGGAGTTTCATTAACTTCAGAATCAGAAATTAATAGGCGATTAGAATCGCTGAGATACACTATTCCGGCAGGATCGGGACTGGGAGAAGTGAATTCAGAGGTATTAATTATTTGAATTAATCTAGCCATAATAGTTAAGCATTTGTATTAATTGATTACAAAATTGATTAAATCGCTATTCTTAATGATTGAAGGTGATTGCAAATTTTATAATTATAAAACTTATAAAACTGTAAAGATGTATATTCTCTATGACGTTCCTTCTTAAAAAAGCAATTTTAATATCTTATACTGCAAAATCAACTAAAAATTCATTATTTTGTCAATAAAAATAATGAATTTTGAATATGCTGTAACTTCGTTGAAATAATTGTTATAATTTAAAAAAATATTACTTGGACTGAGCGCGAAAAGCGGTGACAGCCCAAAACTATCATGGTTTCAGACTTTTGCTGAGTACGGATTACGTCTTGCGATCGCCAGCTAGGGAGAATTTGATTATCAATAGCCAAATTAATTAATATCATTACTTTGAAAATTTTTCATGAGTAGAAAATCTCAAAGAGCGACAAAAAAGAGATAATAAATAGTTGGCAAATAAAAAACAATGAGCGATCGCAAGACTAATTTAGTAGAAATTTTACAAGCAGATTATCAAAGATTTCCCGAAAATCAAACTTTTGAAATCTATGCAGAAGATGTTTATTTTAAAGATCCCCTCAATGAATTTCGGGGACTTAAAAAGTACAAGTCGATGATTGGCTTTTTAAGTACTTTCTTTAGCAATATTGAAATGGAAGTCCATCGAGTCACTCAACAGGATGCAACCATTAAAACCGAATGGACGTTAAATATGACTCCTCCTCTACCCTGGAAACCCCGCCTATCTATTCCTGGCTGGAGTGAATTGGAAGTCAGTCAAGACAACCTGATTGTGTCCCATATCGATCGCTGGTACATTTCCCCGTGGAATGTTTTGGGACAGAATTTCTTTTCGGGACAAAAAGCGTCACAATAATAAAAGATTAAGTAATGTAAATAGATTTAATATAGGACTTAAATTTTTTATGCGTGTAATTTTAATGACTGGTAAGGGTGGCGTTGGTAAAACTTCCGTCGCTGCTGCAACTGGTTTGCGTTGTGCTGAGTTGGGTTACAAAACCCTAGTGCTAAGTACCGATCCCGCACACTCTTTGGCAGATAGTTTCGATCTAGAATTGGGTCACGATCCCATCCAGGTACGTCCCAATCTTTGGGGTGCCGAACTCGATGCCCTTAGAGAGTTAGAAGGTAATTGGGGTTCGGTGAAGCGTTATATTACCCAAGTCTTACAGGCTAGAGGTTTAGACGGGGTACAGGCTGAAGAATTGGCAATTTTGCCAGGAATGGACGAAATCTTTGGTTTAGTAAGAATGAAACGTCACTACGACGAGGGCGATTTTGATATTCTGATTATTGATTCTGCACCTACAGGTACAGCCTTAAGACTACTGAGTCTTCCCGAAGTTGGTGGCTGGTATATGAGACGTTTTTATAAACCACTCCAAGGTATGTCTGCTGCGCTACGCCCCCTAGTCGAACCACTGTTTAAACCCATTGCTGGTTTTTCTTTACCCGATAATGAAGTAATGGATGCTCCCTATGAATTTTACGAGCAAATCGAAGCTTTGGAAAAGGTTTTGACTGATAACACCAAAACTTCGGTACGTTTGGTAATGAATCCCGAAAAAATGGTAATCAAGGAATCTTTACGCGCCCATGCTTATCTTAGTTTGTATA
>CAYXWE010000505.1:0-3859 GCA_964468145.1 uncultured Pleurocapsa sp. | reverse complement strand
TCAAGTCCACCGTTCGTCACGTTAAGCCAGATGCCGTTAACGGACGCGATCTACTCAGGGTGGTCTATGTCGTGCTAGAACCTCAGTACCAAAGTACGCTGACTGAGGCTGCTAGATCGATTAATAGTAATAATCCCCATTTAGCCATTGAACTCAGTGGCTATCTTATTGAAGAGTTACGAAACGAAGAAAATTACAATAATTTTAAAAACGATGTTGCCCAGGCAAATATATTTATTGCCTCGCTAATCTTTGTTGAAGAGTTAGCGCAAAAAGTTGTGGAGGCAGTTACTCCTCATCGCGATAACTTAGATGCAGCAGTAGTATTTCCTTCTATGCCAGAGGTGATGCGCCTCAATAAAATGGGTACTTTCTCCATGGCGCAGTTAGGACAGTCTAAAAGTGCGATCGCGCAATTTATGCGCAAGCGTAAAGAGAAGTCTGGTGGTAGTTCTTTCCAAGATGCCATGCTCAAGCTGTTGCGTACTTTGCCCAAGGTATTAAAGTACTTGCCCGTAGACAAAGCCCAAGATGCTCGTAACTTTATGTTGAGCTTCCAATATTGGTTGGGTGGCAATTCCGATAACTTAGAAAACTTTTTATTAATGCTGTCGGATAAGTATGTTTATCCAGGCAAGCAAGATAGAGATTTTAAATACTCTGAACCCATTGTTTATCCCGACATGGGTATTTGGCATCCCCTCGCACCTCAAATGTTCGAGGATATTCAAGAATATCTAGCTTGGTTTAATAATCGTCCTGATATTTCCGACGATGTTAAAGATCCTCTAGCACCCTGCATCGGTTTGGTACTGCAACGCACTCATCTAGTTACTGGCGACAACGCTCACTATGTAGCAATGGTGCAAGAACTAGAATGTATGGGGGCGCGAGTCATTCCTGTCTTTGCGGGGGGATTAGACTTTTCTAAACCAGTAGATGAATACTTCTGGGATGGCGATCGCGAAGATGCTATAGTCGATACGGTAGTATCCCTAACAGGCTTTGCCTTGGTAGGGGGGCCAGCCAGACAAGACCATCCTAAAGCGATCGAGTCTTTAAAGCGTCTCAATCGTCCTTATATGGTAGCACTGCCTTTAGTGTTTCAGACTACTGAAGAATGGGAAGAAAGCGAACTCGGTTTGCACCCAGTACAAGTAGCCCTACAGATTGCTATTCCCGAATTAGATGGCGCGATCGAGCCAATTATTGCTTCTGGTAGAGATGGGGCGACTGGTAAATCTATTGCCCTGCAAGATCGGGTAGAAGCGATCGCACGTCGGGCAATGAAATGGGGCAGTCTGCGCAAGAAACCGAAGTTAGATAAGAAAGTAGCTATTACTGTCTTTAGTTTTCCTCCCGATAAAGGAAACGTGGGTACGGCTGCTTACTTAAATGTATTTGGCTCGATCTACGAAGCGATGAAAGGCTTGCGCGACAATGGTTATGACATCCAAGATTTGCCCGATTCTGCAGAAGAATTGATGCAGGCGGTAATTCACGATGCACAGGCACAGTATGCTTCTCCTGAATTAAATATTGCCCACAGGATGTCGGTAGAACAGTACGAAAGACTTACACCCTATTCTGTGAAGTTAGAAGAAAACTGGGGGCCACCACCAGGACACCTAAATAGTGACGGTCAAAACCTTTTAATCTACGGAAAAGAGTTTGGTAATGTCTTTATTGGGGTACAGCCTACCTTTGGTTATGAAGGCGATCCGATGCGCCTCTTATTCTCTAGATCCGCTTCTCCCCACCACGGTTTTGCAGCTTACTACACTTATTTAGAGCATATTTGGCAAGCAGATGCAGTACTGCACTTTGGTACTCATGGTTCGTTAGAATTTATGCCAGGGAAGCAAATGGGTATGTCGGGAGACTGTTATCCCGATAGTTTAATTGGTAGTATTCCCAACATCTACTATTACGCAGCTAATAACCCATCCGAAGCAACTATTGCCAAACGTCGCAGCTATGCTTCTACCATTTCTTATTTAACACCTCCTGCCGAAAATGCAGGACTGTATAAAGGTTTGAAAGAACTAGGAGAACTAATTGGTTCATATCAAAGCCTCAAAGATGGCGGTCGCGGTATTCAAATTGTCGATACCGTAATGGATCAAGCCCGCATTTGTAATCTAGATAAAGATATCCAATTCCCCGACCATTCTGCCAAAGAAATGACCCCAGAAGAACGGGATACCATTATTGGTTTGGTGTACAAACAGCTAATGGAAATTGAGTCTCGTTTGCTTCCCTGTGGCTTGCATATCATCGGTAAACCTCCAACAGCCGAAGAAGCGATCGCAACTCTAGTTAATATTTCTAATCTCGATCGCGAAGAAGAAGATATCATTTCTTTCCCTCGCATCATCGCGGGTAGCATCGGCAGAGATATCGACGAAATCTACAATAATAACGATCGCGGTATTTTAGAAGACGTACAATTATTCCAAGATATTACTCAAGCTACTCGCGCTGCAGTAGGTGCATTAGTTAAAGCCCAAGTCGATGCCGAAGGTAGAGTATCTATGGTGTCGAAGCTAAATTTCTTTAATATCGGTAAAAAAGCCCCTTGGATCGAAGCCTTAAGCGAACATGGCTTTCCTAACGTCGATGCTGATGCGATTAAACCCTTAATAGAATACTTAGAATTCTGTTTAGAACAGGTATGTGCCGATAACGAACTCGGCGGACTGTTAAAAGCCCTAGAGGGTGAATATGTACTACCTGGCCCTGGAGGCGATCCTATCCGTAACCCCAATGTCTTGCCTACGGGTAAAAACATTCATGCTTTAGATCCTCAGTCTATTCCTACCCTAGCTGCGGTACAATCAGCCAAAGTAGTTGTCGAACGACTAGTCGAACGTCAAAAACTAGATAACGACGGTAACTATCCCGAAAGTATTGCCTGTGTCCTGTGGGGAACGGATAATATCAAAACCTACGGCGAGTCTTTAGCCCAAATCATGTGGATGGTTGGTGTACGTCCCGTACCCGATGCTTTAGGTCGAGTTAACAAATTAGAGTTAATTCCTCTAGAAGAACTAGGTCGTCCCCGTATCGACGTAGTAGTAAACTGTTCTGGTGTCTTCCGCGACCTGTTTATCAACCAAATGAACCTGTTAGATCGCGGTGTTAAAATGGCAGCGGAAGCAGACGAACCTATTGAGATGAACTTTGTGCGCAAACACGCCCTAGAACAAGCAGAAGAGATGGGTATCAATGTGCGTCAAGCAGCAACCCGCATCTTCTCTAACGCTTCTGGTTCTTACTCTTCTAACATCAACCTAGCGGTAGAAAATAGTAGTTGGGAAGAAGAAAAAGAACTGCAGGATATGTATCTCAACCGCAAATCCTTCTCCTTCAACTCCGATAACCCAGGGGTAATGGATGAAAACCGCGGTCTGTTTGAATCTTCCCTCAAGAAAGCTGATGTTACTTTCCAAAACTTAGATTCTTCTGAAATCTCCTTAACCGATGTCTCTCACTACTTCGATTCCGATCCTACTAAGATCGTATCTAGTTTGCGAGATGACGGCAAAAAACCCACTGCCTATATTGCAGACACCACTACAGCTAATGCTCAAGTACGAACTTTATCAGAAACTGTCCGTTTAGATTCCCGTACTAAATTGCTTAACCCCAAGTGGTACGAAGGAATGTTGAGTAATGGTTACGAAGGCGTGCGGGAACTATCCAAGCGTTTGGTTAATACTATGGGTTGGTCTGCTACAGCAGATGCAGTAGATAACTGGGTCTATGAAGATACTAACAGTACCTTTATCAACGACCCCGAAATGTGCAAGCGTCTGATGGATATGAACCCCAATTCCTTCCGTAAGATCGTCGGTAC
>CAYXWE010000504.1:0-3860 GCA_964468145.1 uncultured Pleurocapsa sp. | reverse complement strand
TGTTATGATGATTACAATAAAGGTGTTAATTATTAGCTAAACACTCTTTTTTTTTTTTAGGTGTGATTTAAAGCTGTAGGCGCGAAAATGGATCTTGTCTTCGAAAATGTATAGAGGATTACGAAAAAGCAACTTTTGAATTTTATTCATAGATTTATTTAAAAATTCAACTGTAAATTGCATTAGAGAATGTCTCGCTTTAAACTTTTTTTATATTTATTTAGCAAATGCAGAAAATAAGTGCGATCGCTACTTTTTTTTGTTCGATCTGTTTGAGATTGTAGTCTCGGAGTTGGAAAAAGTTATTGCCAAAAGTATTTGAGAGCGATCGCATTCTCCCTTCGCTCTAAAATACTACATTTCTTTCTTCACGCTCTGTAGTTCCGAATATATCAATGATCCATTGTATCTAGGCTATTTTTTGGGTAATAATTCTTGTCTTGGAGCTAATTAAGACAAAATATTTTATAGTTTTTTATCTAAGTACAATAACGTTTACTTTTTTTTGCACTAAGCTATAATAAAGATAAAATTTATTATAAATAAGGATAAATGCTGGATATCGGACAAAAACTCGATCCTCAAATAATAATTACTTATAACTCTTGAGATATACATCTTTGTTGGGATGGCTGCAGTTTAATTGTCGACTACGATCTATGTATTGTAGTTAATTCATAAGCCTCCAAACCATGCCAAATCCTATTTTGATAGTTGAAGATAATGACGATCTTTCAGTACTATTTAGGTTGGTTTTAGAATCGGCGGGGTATCAAGTAGCCGCGGTAGACAACGGATATGATGCCCTAGAATATGTAGAGAAAACGAAACCACAGCTAGTATTGATGGACATTATGATGCCAGAGATTAGCGGTTTACAAGTTTCTCGCAATATTAAGCAACAACCAAGTTTTCAATCTTTACCTATTTTGTTGGTTTCAGCGATCGATCGCCTTAGAGACGAGCAATTGCAAGATAGCAAAGCCAACGATATTCTTTATAAGCCTTTTAATTTAGATGATTTGGTTTTTAAAGTAGATAGATTGATCGAAACTAATTGCGAGATAGATAATTCCGATTCCAAAATAAGCTCAAGCCCCAAAACAATATCCGCATTGGGGTAAAAAATTCATGGTAATTCTCGATTGAAACTCTACCTCAAGAGTCGCGGACGAGTCTTTGATTATTTACCTTTAACTTTTAAGTTGTTGCTATTGCGCTTCAACTCTCGCAACTTTGGCTTTTTTGCTAGCAATGCCACAATTCCTGTCAGATCGTTGTCCAAAGTGGTGTCGATTGTGAGAGCGATCGCCTGTACCCCAATGATTTCTTCCATTTTGGCACGCAGTTGGTCTTTAACAATAGTGTCAATACGCTCGCGCAAATCTTTGACAAAGCTGCTGTCTTGAGAATTATTTAATAATCGTTCGATGGGAGTGATCGGATTGTGAATGGCGATCGCTACTTTTTCATCAATTATATGACAACTTACCTTATCCGTCCGACATCCTAGCTGCTTGCGATAAAAAGACTGAACGGATTGAGATAGATTGCGCTCCATTTCGCCACGAGTAAGAATAGTATCTACCATTTTTATTTGTGATTGATTGCTATAAATATATACTTGGTCAAAAGACGAGCATCGATCGAACAGCTTTAAATGGTGTCTGACTCCTCAGTGTCTTAAAGTGAGGAATAACTCTCGAATATTGTTAATTAACTTATACAATTTTAACTAAAGAACCAGAATTGGTAGCAACATGGTGATGTGTAATAACCGTAACTCTTACAGCGTATTTACTATCCCAATTTTTCTAGAAAATTAAGAACCCGCGATCGCAGTAGCTTTAAGCTCAAATATTTTTTCAATGATATCTGCCACTACCTTATCGGGAGTGGAAGCACCAGAGGTTATACCCACTGTAATTGTGCCTTCAGGAAGCCAATTTTCGGCAATCGTAATTTCTGCTGCTAAAGGCTTGTGTTCTAGGCGATCGCGACTTAGAATACGTTCGACGCAATCGATATGATAGGAAGGGATATTACGTTCTACGGCAATTTCTTGGAGATGGGTGGTATTAGAAGAGTTGAACCCACCAATCACAATCATTAGAGATAAATCTTGCTTTACCAAATCGAACATGGCATCCTGTCTTTCTTGGGTAGCATCGCAGATCGTATTGAAGCTCATAAAATGCTCGTCTAATTCGGTAGGACCATACTTTTTGAGCATAGTTTGTTCTAACAACTTGCCAATTTGCTCGGTTTCGCTTTTGAGCATGGTAGTCTGATTGGCAATACCAACTCGAATTAAATCGCGATCGGGATCGAAACCTTCAGAGTAGGCATTTTTGAACTTAGCCAAAAACTCTGCTTTGTCTCCCCCATTGAGGATATAGTCGGTGACATATTTTGCCTGTTCCAAATTTAAAACTACCAAATAGCAGTCTGCAAAAGAACTAGTAGCAACGGTTTCTTCGTGGGCGTATTTACCGTGAATGATAGAAGTGTAATCGCGTTTTTTGTGCTTTTCTACCGAATTCCAGACTTTAGATACCCAAGGACAGGTAGTATCGACAATTTTGCACCCTTTATCGTTGAGTAATTGCATTTCCTGCACGCTAGCACCAAAAGCGGGCAAAATCACCACATCTCCACTATCGACTACCGAAAAGTTTTTAACATCGTCGATAACTTCAATAAAACCGACATTCATATCTCGCAAACGCTGATTGACAGAAGGATTGTGAATAATTTCGTTGGTAATCCAGATTTTTTCTGTGGGAAAATGCTGGCGAGTTTCATAAGCCATAGCCACCGCCCTTTCCACACCCCAACAAAAGCCAAAAGACTCTGCTAGCAGGATAGTGACATCCCCTTGGCTATAAGTATAGTTGCGATCGCGAATGGTTTGAATCAGATCGCTTTGATACTCGCTATTCATATTTTGCGCCACTTCTTCTGCGTGACCAAAACTACGACGATGATAGTTTTCTGATTGTTGTAGAGATCGTTTAAAAGCTTTTGTATCCATAATTTTTGCGATCGGTTATTAGAAACTTATTATCGTAGAATGAGGTCGATAAATAACCCAGGTTAGATATATTCTCTAAATTATTCTATAGTTTAGGTAGCTCGATTCCAGGAATATTATAAAAGTTTTAATGAGTTTACCAGAGGCAAATACACCTTTATACAATCATACTTTACCAACCATCGAAGACTGGCTGCGGGATAAAGGTTGCGATTGCGATCGCGATAATATTCACTGTTGGTATCTCAATCGCGATCTTTGGAAAGCAGAAATATGTTTGGATACAGAAGAGTTGACGGTACGTTATTTTGATACTGCCGATACTAGTCAAAATAATCTCAGTCGCTCGTTTAAATATTCTTTGAGTCGCGAAGATATTGAAGAAGCGGTATTTTCTGGGCCATAATTTGAGGGATGAGGGATGAAGCTAGGGAATAATGTTCGATGCTTGTTCCTGCTTGAATCGCTTCGTAAATTTCATCTACATCTTTATTTATTTTTCAGGGAGATGCACCCCCAAGTCCAATTTATGCGATCGTCAATTAGTCCGTCGCTATTATAGGGTACTCCATGAATCCCAATCTCGCTGCCTACGGTATCTGAAGGCTTAATCTTGCCAGTTTTTTAGGCTTGCAGATGTTTGCGCCAAGATTCTTGATTGGGATAGTCTAACCAGATAAATTTTGACCAAGTAAGATGAGGATATAGATCTTTAACTTTAAAAATACCTTCTGGAGTTTTATAGTCTCCTTCCCGTCTTTTATCGCCGATGGGGGTCCAATAAAGTAGGACAAACTAGGACAGTCTTTACTATACCTGAGTTTGT
>CAYXWE010000503.1:0-3862 GCA_964468145.1 uncultured Pleurocapsa sp. | reverse complement strand
GAATCTCAAGAAAGAATGCTGTTTGTGGCAGAGAAGGGCAGAGAACAAGAATTGATCGATATTTTTCACAAGTGGGAACTTCATGCAGTGGTAGCAGGTTCGGTAATTGAAGAACCAGTAGTCAGGATTTTATATCAAGGAGAAATTGCTGCCGAAGTCACCGCTACCGCTTTAGCCGACGATACTCCTATCTACAAACGGGAACTACTTAAAGAACCTCCAGCCTATGCCAAAGAAGCCGCAAAATGGACTGCCGATAGTTTGCCTGGCTGCGATTATCAGGGTATAGACGTACAGGGAAGATATAAAACTTGGAACGAGATTTTATTACAGCTTTTAGATACTCCCACGATCGCTTCTAAAAAATGGATCTACAGCCAGTACGACCATCAGGTACAAAATAATACTATTTTATTGCCAGGGGGGGCAGATGCAGCAGTAATTAGAGTACGCCCGATTGATGCCAAACCAGATGAATGTACCACAGGAGTGGCAGCAACCACTGACTGCAATCCTCGTTATGTTTATCTCGATCCTTACGAGGGCGCAAAAGCAGCCGTAGCAGAAGCAGCCCGTAATCTTAGCTGCGTGGGAGCAGAACCGATCGCAGTTACTGACAATCTCAATTTTGGTAGCCCAGAAAAACCCGTAGGCTATTGGCAGCTAGCAAACGCTTGTTTGGGGGTAGCCGATGCTTGTCGGGAAACGTCTACTCCAGTCACTGGGGGCAATGTTTCTCTTTATAACGAAACTTTGGACTCTCAAGGTAATCCTCAACCGATCTACCCTACTCCTGTAATTGGTATGGTGGGTTTAGTTCCCAATATCAGCCAAGTTTGCGGACAGTCTTGGACAAATGAGGGAGATGTTATTTACTTGTTGGGTAGTGGAGAACCAACTTTAGGAGCATCGGAATATTTAGCCACAGTTCACAACACAGTGGCAGGAAAACCCCCAGTCGTCAACTTTGAATTAGAAAGAAACGTTCAAGCAGTCTGTCGTCACGGCATTCGCCAGGGATGGATTCGATCTGCCCACGATTTAGCTGAGGGGGGACTAGCGGTAGCTTTAGCAGAATCTTGTATCGGTCATAATTTGGGTGCAACCATTCACATTCCCGTAAAAGATACCCAACGTCTCGACGAATTATTATTTGGTGAAGCTGCGGGGCAAATCTTAGTGTCAGTTAAGCCAGATTTAGTCGATGCTTGCTCCGCTTATCTCGAACAGAATTTAAATTCTAGCTGGATAAAATTAGGAATAGTAAAAGGTTCATCCTCAGAACTCAATATTTTAACTAACGATAATCTTTCTTTAATTAATGTTAAGATTGGGGAGCTAGTAAGTGTCTGGAGTCGGGCTATAGAAGCAAGATTGGCAACTTAGCTCGATCTAGTATAGCTAGTAACAGCCCATCCTTGACAATAACTTTAGCCGATCGTCGCTAAATTTTAAATAAAACATTTGACAGCAAGTATCAATCGCCAGCAGTTAATCTCCAAGATATATGCTGCATCAAAATCAATTTTCAGTATTTAATTTATTTACCATCAGGTAGGAGCAAGCCAGCAGTATGATGCCACAACAGCCTCTTAACAATACCGAGGATTTTCTTATGAATCATCAACCTAGTGATAAACCAGAAGAAGCCTGTGGTGTTTTTGGGGTGTATGCTCCAGAAAGATCGTTAGAAGTAGCCAAGTTGACTTATTTTGGTCTGTATGCTCTCCAGCATCGAGGACAAGAATCGGCAGGTATTGCCACTCTAAAACAAGGTCAAGTCTATTGCCACAAAGATATGGGCTTGGTATCTCAAGTTTTTAATGAAGACATTTTAGAAAAGTTACCTGGAGAGATTGCTGTCGGTCATACTCGTTACTCCACCACAGGCTCTAGCCTCAAAGAAAATGCTCAACCAGTAGTTACCGATACTAGGTTGGGTAAATTGGCTCTCGCTCACAATGGTAACTTGGTCAATGCAGTAGAGTTGAGAAAGCATTTAACGGCAAAAAACGCTAGCTTTATTACAACTACTGATTCAGAAATGATTGCTTTGACCATTGCTGATGAAGTCAACGATGGCAAAGACTGGCTAGAAGCTGCTCAAAGTGCATTTAAGCTGTGTACGGGTGCTTATAGTCTGACTATTGCTACCCCAGATGGGCTGATGGGAGCGCGCGATCGCAATGGTATTCGTCCCTTGGTAATTGGGATTTTGCCCTCGGAATTCTCCCAAACAGAACGATATGTCCTATCCTCAGAAACCTGCGGTTTGGATATTATTGGAGCAGAGTACCTGCGCGATGTTCGACCAGGAGAATTAGTTTGGATTAGCGATCGCGGAATAGAATCGATTAATTGGGCAGAAAAAGCAGAAAAAAAACTCTGTGTCTTTGAAATGATTTACTTTGCTCGCCCCGATAGCGTAATGCACGATGAGACTTTATATAGCTATCGAATTCGCTTGGGCAGACAGTTAGCCAAAGAATCTTACGTAGATGCAGATTTAGTGATTGGTGTTCCCGATTCGGGTATCCCTGCTGCGATCGGCTTTTCTCGCGGATCTGGTGTCGCTTATGGGGAAGGGTTAATTAAAAACCGCTATGTAGGGCGTACCTTTATTCAGCCTACTCAAAGTATGCGGGAGGCTGGTATTCGCATGAAATTAAACACCCTTAAAGATGCTTTGCAGGGTAAAAGAATTATTATTGTTGATGATTCTATCGTGCGGGGAACAACTAGCAAAAAAATTGTCAAAGCCTTAAGAGATGCAGGAGCGAAAGAAGTACACATGAGAATTTCTTCTCCCCCCGTAACTCATCCTTGTTTCTATGGCATTGATACTGACAATCAAAAGCAGTTGATTGCTGCAACCAAATCAGTAAAAGAGATTGAAGAAAGAATAGGGGTAGATACTCTAGCTTATTTGACATGGGAAGGTATGTTAGAAGCGACTCAAGAAAACACCAGCCATTTTTGTTCTGCCTGCTTTACAGGCGATTATCCCGTCTCTATTCCTGAAGATGTTAAAAGATCTAAGCTCATCTTGGAAGAGACAAAAGTTTAAAAATGCTGTTGATTATTTGAATAGAAGAATTTTATGTCAACTAGCAAAAAATTAAATTTGCCCCAGATGGGATGCGGTACTTGGGCTTGGGGCAATCGCCTCTTGTGGGGATACGACAAAAGTATGGATAGTCAACTGCAAGAGGTATTTAATTATTGCGTCAGTAATGGCGTAACTCTGTTTGATACGGGAGATTCTTACGGTACGGGCAAACTAAACGGTCGTAGCGAACAGTTATTGGGTAAGTTCGATCGCGAGTATACAGGAATAAATCAAGATAACATCTGTCTGGCAACTAAATTAGCTGCTTATCCCTGGCGGTTAACTAGAAAATCTATGGTCAAAGCAGCCCAAGCCTCCGCACAGCGCATGGGCAGAGTAGACTTAGCGCAAATGCACTGGTCAACAGCTAATTATTTCCCTTGGCAAGAAGAACAATTGTTAGATGGTTTAGCCGATCTATACGAACAGGGTTTGGTAAAAGGTGTCGGGTTGTCCAACTACGGTACAAAAAGATTAACCAGAATCCATGCCAAATTTAGCAGGCGCAGTATTCCTATTGCTACTCTACAGGTGCAATATTCTCTTCTATCTACCTATCCCGTGACTGAGTTGGGTATTAAAGAAACCTGCGACGAATTAGGAATTAAATTAATTGCTTACAGTCCGCTCTGTTTGGGAATATTAACAGGTAAATATACTAATGCTAGTACCTACCCAAAAGGGCTGCGAGGTTTGCTGTTTAAACGTTTAGTACCAGAAGCAAAACCCTTGCTAAACTGTATCGATGCGATC
>CAYXWE010000502.1:0-3863 GCA_964468145.1 uncultured Pleurocapsa sp. | reverse complement strand
AAAGCTAAAAACAGTCCTTACATAGCCTCGATGGGGATTTATGTATTTAAAAAGGATGTTTTGATTGACTTATTAGAAACCAATTCTGCACAAACTGATTTTGGTAACGAAATCATTCCTGGGGCAGCAAAAGATCACAATCTTCAAGCCTATCTATTTAAAGGATATTGGGAAGATATTGGAACAGTCGAATCCTTCTATGAAGCGAATTTGGCTCTTACCAAGCAGCCTCATCCTGATTTCAGTTTCTACGATGAAAAAGCTCCTATTTATACGCGATCGCGTTATTTACCCCCAACTAAATTACTTAATTGCCAGGTAAGCGAATCGATGATCGGCGAGGGGTGTATCCTCAAGCAATGTAATATCAATCATTCTGTAATTGGCGTTAGGACTCGTATCGAAGCTAATTGCACCATTGAAGATTCTTTGCTAATGGGCGCAGATTTTTACGAACCTTTTGCAGAAAGACAATCTGGCTTACAAAAAGGAGGAATTCCTGTAGGTATTGGAGAAGGTTCGACAGTACGTCATGCCATTGTGGATAAAAATGCCCGCATTGGTCGTAATGTCCAAATAATTAACAAAGATCGAGTTGAAGAATCTCAACGAGAAGATGAAGGCTTTTATATCCGTAGTGGTATTGTGGTGATTTTGAAAAATGCAACCATTGCCGACGATACAATTATCTAACATCTGAATCTTTAAGATGATGTCGTTAATTTATTACAAGTCAATTTTGAAAACTAGCATAAAAGGATAATTATCTGACAGGGTTGTCTGACGTTGTGAGATTTGCTGGGAGTGTGGTTACTAAAGGTAGCTGCACTCTTTTTTAAAATGTAATTAAACGATTGTCGGGCAAATATTTTGTGAATATGAGGTTAAACTTTAAATAAGATTGTTAAAATTGGCATTTTTTTATAACTAATACAACTCATTATTCAAATTAGCGAATTTTCCTAGGAGATAATTCTCAATGGCTTCCACTGATTTTCAAGATTACTACAAAATTTTAGGAGTCCCAAAAACAGCAAGCGCAGACGAAATAAAAAAGCAATTTCGCAAACAAGCTTTAAAATATCATCCCGATCGCAATCGGGGAAATAAAGCAGCCGAAGCAAAATTTAAAGAACTCAGCGAAGCTTATGAAGTGTTGTCAGATAAGCAAAAGCGATCGCAATATGATAATTTTGGTCAATATTGGCAGCAGGGTAACTCCTCAGGCTATGCAAGCAGCAATACCTATAGCAGTAATACGAGTACTAATGTTGATTTTGGCGGTACGGATTTTAGCCAATACGGTAATTTTGAAGAGTTTATTAACGAACTTTTAGGGCGTTTCTCCACCCCTGGTAGCGATCCTGGCAATGTTGGAGGGTATTCTTATCAAACTTCTACCAGAAGCAACAGAAGTTCTACTAAGGGCAGCAATTTTAGCAGTCATTTTCAAGATAATAACTATACGCAACAGACAACATCAGTTAATAGCGAAGCTAGTATTAATCTTAGTTTTGCTGAGGCATTTAGAGGTACTACCAAACGCATCAATATAGGTACAGAAACGGTAGAAGTGCGTATCCCCGCAGGAGCAAAGCCAGGCAGTAGAGTACGTTTGGCAGGAAAAGGACGGGTCAATTACGATCGACCGAGATCGGATTTGTATTTGAATGTCAAACTTACACCCCATTCTTTCTTCGATTTTGAAGGAGATAATTTGGTCTGCGAAATACCCATTACCCCAGACGAAGCAGTTTTAGGAACATCCATTAGTATTCCAACTCCCGATGGTGCAGTAACGATGAAAGTTCCTGCAGGAATTCGTTCTGGTCAAGTATTGCGCCTGAGAGGTAAAGGTTGGTCTACTCCCAAAGGCGATCGCACAGATCAACTAGTAAAAATTGCGATCGCGACTCCCAAAAATATTACTTCTCAAGAAAAGAAATATTACGAGAAACTGCGGGATATCCGCAGCGAAAATCCCCGCGATAGTTTGCGGGGAATAAGTCTTTAATTTTAATACAAATTCCTGGGCGGAGTTTCCTCGCCTTGGTAAAATTCGCGCTCTAGTTTGTGGAGTTGCCACCAGATAATACTAGAAATAATTAAGGTTGCCGAAAGAGTGACTGCCATGGAAGTGGCAGAAATAGAAATAAATAAAGATGCCGAAGGAAGAGTTGCCCAGATTAAAATCGTCAGGGCGATCGCTATTTGTTGGATTTTTTTGATGTTTTTTAATGCTTGGCTGCAGCTAGCACAATTTTTGGTATGAGAATGATAGCGATCTAAGAGTTGCTCTCGGCATTATGTGGAGAGCTTTAGTCTAGTTGAAAACAGTTATTGAAATTGAAGTTTTCCTAAATTACTCGATTGGCGATCTCCCCACGAGCGAATAATCGCCTCTTCAATCTTCAATTTTTGAATCGTCAAAAGGTTAACTTTATAGTTTTTTTGGGAACTATAGCCTTATCTATACAAATTATTTATGCGATTTTTGCACTGCAAACATCAACCGAATTAATAATGTCATCACAAAAGTACGAATCAGGTAAGCTTAATCCTATTCTCCAGAATCTATTTAAAACGAATAAGAATGGAATTTTGGGTTTAAAAACTCAAATAGATACTTGGCAAAATCAAAGATCTTGTATTCTAATTTTGCAAAATGGGACATTGGTATACGGAGAAGCCAGCATCAATAAAATTCCCAGCAATAAAGAAGTTTGTCAGATCCTGGGTAATGCCCTAAAACCCAATTTAATCAATGCTGCTTTATCAGTAGCTAGAGATCGAGTAACCAATCCCAACTCTGTCAGAGAATTAACTGAATTGTTGATTACAATGAAGCTCTTTTCTTGGAAAGAAGCAGAAGCTTTTGTAACCAATAAAGTTACTTTAATCTTAGAGCAATTTTTGCCCTATCCTGGGGAAGCAAAATGGCGGTCAGATGTTGACTTCGATCTAAGCTACGGCGAAGATAACCACGGTTTAAACTGGTCGGATATTCGGCAAAGAATCGAACAGCGTCAACAAAAATGGCAAGAATACACGCCAACTATTCCTGGCTTGGCAGCAATACCTTTTGTTACTCCAGAACAACTCAACAAAATAGGCAATCCCGATGTCAAAAAGCATCTAGTAGGTTCGGCAAATGGCAAAAATACCTTGTTAGATATTGCTGACAAAATGGGCAAAGATCCTTTAAAAGTTGCCAAAAGCTATGTCGGTTGGGTCGAGAATGACTGGGTAAGTATGGGTACGACTCCCAGAGAAGAATCACCTACAACCATAGGTGAAATTAAAGACGATGCAGGTCATTCTCAAAATACCACTACTGTTTCCCAATCCCAGACAAAGACGAATAATTCTAATTTGCCCGTAGTGTTGTCTGTTGATGATAGTCCTATTATTCAAATTTCTATTAAACGTGCTTTGCAATCAGAATATAACGTCTTGTTGGCTAGTAAAGCAGCAGAAGCATTAGCAATGCTCGACCAGAACCCAGTCCAACTGATGTTATTGGATTTGACCATGCCCGATGTAGATGGCTTGGAATTTTGCAAAACCGTACGCCAAATCCCCAAGTTTCAAGACTTACCCATCGTAATGGTGACCGCGCGGGATGGTTTGGTCAACAAAATGAAGGGGCATATTGCAGGTACGAGTAAATATCTCACCAAGCCTTTTCAACCAGAACAACTGCGAGAAGTTGTCAGTGAATACATTAATAGCTAACCAAAAATTGTGAGGAATTAAAAATATGAGTACTCAACCCTATTTAATCTTTAGCTTGCATAATAGGCGATATGCGATCGCAGCTACCGAAGTTACTGAGATATTTTTGCTTCCAGAGTTAATTCCCG
>CAYXWE010000501.1:0-3866 GCA_964468145.1 uncultured Pleurocapsa sp. | reverse complement strand
CATAGGCAAACCAAAGGCAATACGAGTAACTTTGGTAAAGGGTCGCAGTAGTCCATTAATATAAAGAGTGGTAGTCTCTCCTTCTACACTGGGACTAATCGCCAAAATAATTTCTTTTACTTGTTCTTTGGTCACTCGACGGACTAAAGCTTCTATATTAAGTTCTTCTGGACCAATACCATCCATCGGCGAAATCACTCCGCCCAACGTGTGATAGAGTCCGCTATATTCTCTGGTTTTTTCCAGGGCGATAATATCTCTAGAATCAGCGACAACGCAAACAGTAGAGCGATCGCGATTCTGATTGCTGCAGATCGAACACACGGGTTCTGCCGATAGGTGAAAGCAGACTTTACATAGACCCACTTTTTGCTTGGCATCAATCAAGGCTTGAGCAAGGGCTTGTACTTCTTTATCTGGGCGTTTGATTAAGTGTAAGGCTAGTCTTTGGGCTGTTTTTGGCCCTACACCAGGTAAAAGCTGTAGCTGCTCGATTAAACGGGCTAAAGGAGGCGTATAAATGGCTTGCTTCCCCACTATGTAATTGATTTTATGTAATTGATTTTTAGAAAAATTATTATATCAAATCACCTATCCGACCTCTAAGAAAGTGTTTGTATTTTATGATGAAATTATTTCTTAATCAATTCTTATCAAGTAGTTACTACTATAGATAGATGAAGTGGCTATATCTTTAACAGGTAGTATTCGTAAAAGGTAGAGACTTCTAGCAATATTTAACTTAACCAAGCAATGACTACTACTAAATCCGTTGACCAAAAAGTTAGTTTAGACGATGCTCAGTATTATTTTAATCGAGAATTAAGCTGGTTAGAATTCAACCGACGAGTATTGTCAGAAGCAATGGATAAGAGAACACCGTTGCTAGAACGTCTCAAGTTTATGGCAATTTTTAGCTCCAATCTAGATGAATTTTTTATGGTTAGGGTAGCAGCCCTCAAAAAACAGGTTGCAGCAGGGGTAACCAAACTATCCGCCGATGGTAAAACTTCTCAACAGCAATTAAATGCGATCGCCGATATTCTACCGTCAATGGTTCGAGATCAACATCAGCATTTTGAAAAAATACTAAAAAAAGAGCTGACTAAATCGGGAATTTGTTTGCTCGACTATGTCGATCTCAATCAAGAACAAAGAACTTATATTAATGAATTTTTTGAAGAATATATCTTCCCTGTCTTGACTCCTCTAGCAGTAGATCCTTCTCATCCCTTTCCCTATATTTCTAACCTCAGTCTCAATCTAGCAGTAGTTCTTAAAAATCCTCAGAATGATGACGAATTATTTGCTAGAGTTAAAATTCCCAAAGTACTATCCCGATTTGTAGCTTTGCCAGAAGAACTAAAACAGGGCAAAAAAGGCAAACCAAGAGTATGGACTGGCGTACCTATAGAACAAATTGTGATTCACAATTTGGAATATCTATTTCCTGGGATGAATATTTTAGAGTCCTATGCTTTTCGGGTGACTCGTAACGCTGACTTGTCGGTTGAAGAAGATGAAGCGGACGATTTATTGTTGGCTATTGAAAAAGAACTACAAAAACGTCGTATTGGTGGTTCTTCTGTTCGATTAGAGATAGAGGCTTCTGTACCGACTGAAATTCGTTCTACTATTATGAGTGAATTGGGTTTGTCAGAAAGCGATGTTTACGATATAGATAGTTTGTTGAGTCTGGGAGATTTGATGTCGTTTATGGCATTGCCTTTGCCCAATTTAAAAGATAAACCCTGGAATGCAGAATTACCCTCTCGCCTAAGCTGGCTATCAGAAAAAGAAGATGACAACAGCCCAGAAGGCAAAAATTTCTTTAATGTTGTTAGGCAGGGAGATTTATTGGTTCATCATCCCTATCATTCTTTTAGCAACACAGTTTTACGCTTTATTCAAGAAGCAGCCCACGATCCCGACGTTCTGGCAATGAAAATGACCCTATACCGCACGTCTGGAGACTCGCCAATTATAAAATCTCTAATTGCAGCAGCCCAAAATGGCAAGCAGGTAGTAGTGTTAGTAGAGCTTAAGGCTCGTTTTGATGAAGAAAATAATATTCTTTGGGCGAGAAAATTGGAAAAATCTGGGGTTCACGTAGTTTATGGGGTTACAGGACTGAAAACTCATACCAAAATTACTTTGGTCGTGCGCCAAGAAAAAAAACACATCCGTCGCTACGTTCATATCGGTACGGGTAACTATAACCCTAAAACTGCTAAAATATATACCGATCTTGGTTTGTTTAGCTGTCGCGAAGAGTTGGGTGCAGATCTGACAGATTTGTTCAATTTTTTAACTGGTTATTCTCGGCAAAAATCCTACCGTAAGTTATTGGTTGCACCTGTTAGTTTGCGCGATCGCACTATCGCCACGATCGAACGAGAAATCGAACATTCTCGCGGAGGAAAAACTGGTCGTATTGTAGCAAAGATGAACTCTTTAGTAGACCAGGAAGTTATCCAAACTCTCTATAAAGCTTCTCAAGCAGGTGTGGAAATAGACTTGATCGTACGCGGTATCTGTTGTTTGCGTCCTGGCATTCCCGATTTTAGCGATAAGATTCGCGTTATTAGTATTATTGGACGTTTCTTGGAGCATTCTCGCATCTTCTATTTTCATAATAATGGCGAAGAAGAAATCTATATTGGTAGTGCTGACTGGATGACTCGCAATCTCAGTCGTCGAGTAGAAGCGGTAACTCCAGTAGAATCTCCTGAAATTTTCCGCGATCTGCAAGAGATTTTAGGAGTTATGCTGGCGGATAATCGCAAGGCTTGGGAACTACAGTCTGACGGCACTTATGTTCAGAGAAAGCCCTCTAAAGATGAAGAAGTTCGCAATACTCACGATACTTTTATGGAGATGGCGTTGCAATCAGCCGGAAGTTAGTTCTAATTTTTTCTACTCTGTAAAAAGAGGAATTTGCGTAATTCTCTGCGTATTATACAAAAAGTATTCTATAATAAATAGCCCAATGCAAAGGAATAATCAAAATGGGTCTTAAAGAACAAATTGGCGAAGACATCAAAACGGCGATGAAATCCAAGGATAAAGTGCGCCTACAAACGGTGCGCGGTATCAAAAAGGCAATTTTAGAAAAAGAAGTAGAATTACGCCCTAAGGGTATTGATACTCTAACTGAAGAACACGAAATCACATTGCTTTCCCAACAGGCAAAACAACGTCGCGACTCCATCGAACAGTTCAAGAATGCGGGAAGAGACGATCTAGCCCAAAAGGAAAGTCAAGAGTTAGCTATTATTGAAACCTATCTCCCCGAACAAGTAAGTGATAGCGAAATTGAAAGTATTGTTGACGAAATTATTGCTACTTCTGGTGCAGCTTCGATGAAAGATTTGGGTAAAGTAATGGGTCCTGCAATGAAAAAACTTAAAGGTAAGGCAGACGGCAAAAAAATTCAAGAACTGGTAAAAAGCAAATTAACTTAAATACAGGTTGAAAATTAATAATTTTTTGTCTTATGTTATTAGTCATTTGTCAAAAGCTTGCGATCGCTCAGGAGTAAACTCGCGAACATCGAAGCACTAAATTCGCGAACTCGCTAAAAATGATAAATGATAAATGAAATGACTTATGCCCAATGGTCGATTAGTTATTAATTATTGAGGTGGGTCGAGTTACCCACCTTTTTTTGTAGTCTCAATCAACCTTTTGGTTTTAAATATACCAAAGCCTGTCGCCAGATAAGAGTTTGCTGATTGTAATGGTCTACTAGACACAGAGAATCGACATCCTGCCAAATTATTTTCCCTACAGCTAGATCGTCTGTGATGAGTTTTATTTCTACTTCCTGCTTGTCTTTGATATAATTTTGAACTTGTCTTATACCA
>CAYXWE010000500.1:0-3872 GCA_964468145.1 uncultured Pleurocapsa sp. | reverse complement strand
TAATTTAACATTGGCATTCTGCAAACCACGCTGTTTTACTTCAGACAAAGTTTTGTTAACAGCATACTTTTGATTGATGGAATTGATCAACTCAGTTTGGTTGTGCTTTTTAGCAACGCCCCAAAGATCGGCAATCAAATCAAAAGTACCATCACTATTTTCCGACCAACCTAGATCGTACTCGCCTTCTAGGGTAGCAACGATATCAGCGCGAAGTCTTTGACCGTTGTAACCGCGAACGTCAGCGTTAGTTTGAACGTTGATGCCAAGATCGCGAAGAGAATTAACTAGAATTGCAGAATCGCTAATTTTGGTGCGTAGAGTACTAAAATGAGACATTAGATTTCCTCCAGTAGAAGAGAAGTAAACAACAACTTTAAAATTAATAACCGTCTAATTAGTATAGAACGAATTATTTTAGAAAACTGCTAGCAATAAGAGTGCTAGCCTCTGCTTCCGCGAATCACATTCTAACGTAACCCACGAAAGAAAGCCTGTTAAAACTCCAGTCGCTGATATTCAGCGACGGAGGCTGAAGCAGGTCTGGCTCTTTGCCCAGCCCAGTCCCTTAGGGCTGTTACCTGTTCAGTCATTGTCCGAGACAGAGGTAAGGTAGCTTTAATCGCAGCAATAATGTCTAGCTGCGTAAACTCCCTGTCTTGAGCAAAAGCATCGTACATTGCAGCGATAATGGCTTGCTCGATCTCTGCACCCGAAAAACCGTCTGACACTCTAGTTAACTGTTCTAAGTCGAAGCGATTGATCTCAGAACGTCGTTTGCCAAGATGTATCTCAAAAATAGCTTGTCTCTCTGCAGAATTGGGTAGATCCACAAAGAATATTTCATCAAATCTTCCTTTTCTTAAAAATTCCCCAGGTAATCTTTCTACACGGTTGGCTGTCGCCATGACAAATACAGGAGATTTTTTCTCTTGCATCCAAGTTAGAAAAGAACCGAAGATGCGTCCTGAAGTACCACCATCAGAGTCACCCGAACCACCGCCTCCAGCAAAAGCCTTATCTAATTCATCTATAAAAAGAATTACAGGAGAAATAGATTCGGCAGTTTTGAGCGCGCTGCGTAAATTTGCTTCAGAGCGACCAACGGTAGAACCATCATAGACTCTGCCCATATCAAGACGCAACAAGGGCAATCCCCATAGTCGAGATGTGGTTTTAGCAATTAATGATTTACCGCAGCCAGGAACGCCCAAAATTAACATCCCTTTGGGTTGGGGCAACCCATACTCTCTCGCTCTTTCTGTAAAGGCATTAGAGCGTTGTTTGAGCCAGCGTTTAAGCTCCTCTAATCCACCTACTGAATTAATGGTTTCGTCTTCTTCAATGTATTCTAAAATACCGTTACGACGAATTAGTTGTTTCTTTTCTGATAAAACGATCTCAACTTCACTTTCTGTTAGTTGACCCGCTGTTACCTGTGCTTTGCGATATACTTTTTCTGCTTCGTCTTTGGTCAGACCTAGGGCAGCTTTGAGTAATTTTTCTCTAGTTTCCGTATCCAAACGCTTTGTTTTGCTTTTGGCAAGTCTGGCAGATAAAACTTCATTTAATTCTGCTAGATTTGGCAGGGGGTAATCTAATACTGCAACTTCTTTCTCTAGCTCTATGGGCAAGGTTTGCACTGGAGACATTAAGATAATAACCTTATCAGAACCTTTAAAAGATGCGATCGCATCTCTGAGCCATCTGGTTATTACAGGACCTTCAATAAAGGGATGGAGATCTTTAAATATATAGATTCCACCTTCTTTTTGTCGGATTGTCCATTCGATCGCAGCTTCGGGGGATACGGTATTATGTTGGGTTGAGGAGCGAGGTTGACCGTATTCGACCATTCCTCTAGTAACAGTCCAGACAAATACACGTCTATAATCTGTATTTTCTTTGGCAATTTTTTCAATTGCTTGTTCTGCTCTTTCTTCCTCTGGTGTAATTAGATATATTAAAGGGTACTGAGCTTGTACCAGAATGTTTAGCTCTTCTTTCATAATATCGACCCTGCTGGAGGTGTTTGGCTCTATTAAAGTTTTTAAACTCGGCTATCGATCTATCTATAAGCTTATAAACAGGACACTAATTCTTCCTCGCTTGATTCTCCAGAATCTTCGGCTTGGTCGGCAACTTTCAGCGGTATGTCATCAGCTACAGCACTACTTTGACTGCTTAAAGATACTAGATCTCCATTTCTTACCACTAATGCGGAATCGCATTCTGGACAAAAATGCACTTGATGAGTTTTTCCCCGAACGAGAGCTTCAACCTCTTCGACTTTCTCTGGATACTGCATATAAAAAGCGATCGCTTTCTCTACGAGAGCAGACATTGATTCTACATCAACCGCAGCTTTGATCTTCAGTCTCCTATGCAGTTCTGGAGGTATATATAAAGTTACTTTCTGCTTACTTTGCATATCACTAAATTTAATAATTACCCGGGTATGTATGTAATTTACCTACTTTGATTGTGTCTGTCAAGACAGTAAGACGTTATGACATCACTATTGTAATATTACTTTACATAACCCGCAATAGACTATGGTTATTTGCAGCTAGAAAAAGTACTTAATTGCAAGACAATTTCATCAATTGCTTTAACTACCGAATAAATAGAACGATTACTCGATTGATTAGTAATAATACTAAAGGTAAGAGTAGAATACTCTGGATGATTAATATATCCCGATAACGCCCTGACTCCTCTAAGAGTTCCCGTTTTGGCTCTAACTGTTCCTTCTGCTGTCGTGTGTCGCAGCCGATTTCTGAGAGTACCGCTAATTCCAGCCACGGGTAAAGAAGCCAGAAATACATCATTCCCTCTAGCTTTATACATGGCTCTCAATGTAGAAACTAATGTTCTGGGCGTAGCTAAATTATTACGAGATAATCCAGAACCATCTCGCAGACGATATCCATTGGTATCTACTCCCAAACTCGTCAATGCCTGTTGAACTGAGGCAGAACCACCCAAATATCTCAGCAAGACATTGGCGTAGGCATTATTACTTTTTAGATTAGTTACTGTAATCCAATCTCGGATAGATGTAGAGCGAATTCTTCCGTTAGGATCTAGCTTTTGTAAAGCTGCTGCAGTAACTAAAAGCTTCATATTAGAAGCAGGAACCATATACGAATCGGGATTGAGACTATATATACTACTGCCTCCAAGGGATTGAACTAGTATTGCCCATTTACCTCGACTTAGTTCTGGACGACGAATAATACTATCGATCGCAGGCTCTAGGCGATCGTAACAGATACCAGGACTATAATCATCGAAAACAGGAACGGGAAGCTCTAACGAATCCAAATCATTATCTATAGTATCTATAGCAATAGAACTATTCGCATATACCGCAGAAGCGGGGAGTGCGCTAGCAATACATACAGAAGCAACTATCGTTAACCAGCTTTTTCGTAAATGGCACGCAAATTTCATAAATCAGCCTAAATACAATGGTGAAACCAAAGTTTTTCGGTTTAGCCATCGCGCCAAAGGGGAATCGTTAGTGCTGTATTTCCTTCAATTGATAACAGCCCCTAACTTTTTGCGATCGATGCCACGGGAGTTTAGGATTTGTTTTGCAGATTTACACTCTCCAAAATTTTAGATGTCTTATCTTACAAGCCAGTTTCTCTTTTTAACAGTAAAACCTGCTATAAAGCATGAACGAGTATTTGTTCGGGGACTACTTCTTTGCGACCAATTGCACAAACTAACTCACTCCAAAACGGGCTGATGGTTGAAGCCAAAAAACTTTCTTTCCAGGTTTTAATCGATCTATCTATAGTTCGTCAAGTATAGTTTTCAATATTTTTTAAACAATTATTGAGCTTTAAATAAGTTTAATGAAG
>CAYXWE010000499.1:0-3875 GCA_964468145.1 uncultured Pleurocapsa sp. | reverse complement strand
GGCCCAATAATGATATATTCTGCTTCAGAGATAGCAGTTACCGCTGCGGGTAAAGCAGGAGGATTGGCAGGAATACAACCAATGCTTTTAATTTTGCCTCCTGCTTGAGGAATATTAGATTCTCCTTCAATTAATCTGCCATCTTCCATTTCTGCCCACAAACTTACATCACTGAGGGTAGCAGGCAAAACTTTACCACTAATCGCTAAAACTTTTGAGCTAGCAGCTACAGCCTGTTCTAGATCTCCAGTAATTTCGCTCATTACGGTCAAAAACAAATTACCAAAGCTATGACCGACCAAACCAGTGCCAGCCTCAAAACGATATTGAAATAATTCGGTTAACAGTTCTTCCTCATCTGCTAAGGCTGCAATACAGTTGCGAATATCTCCAGGAGGTAATACTCCTATTTCCCTTCTGAGCCTTCCAGAAGACCCGCCATCATCCGCTACGGTAACGATTGCGGTAATATTACTACTATATTCTTTTAAACCCCGCAAAAGAGTGGATAAACCAGTACCGCCACCTACGACAACTATTTTGGGTCCGCGATTGAGCCGACGACGGGCGAGCAACATATCGACTAACTGCTTGTCTTTGTCTACGCCTAGAACATCGGTGATGGAATTAACGGTGAGAGATTGCCCTAAAAACAATAAAAATAAGCCCAAAATTAAGACAATAGGACCAGAAATATAGTTGGGTACAACCTTAGTCAGAAATTCCAAAAACTGAGAAATCCAGGATAACAAACGATAAATTGGCGTGAGCTTGCTCCAAATAGCAGTACCAATTACTGCCATACAAAACCCCCCCGCGCTCAAGAGTAGCCAGCGTTTGATAAATAGCCCAGGAGCAAGCCACTTAAATAATTTGTTACGACTGCGGATATTTTTTTTACCGGAGGATGAATTTTTCATCTCAGTTTAAAAATGTTTGCTTTATGCCAGGCGATCGAACCCTTATGATAAACATAAACGACCGAGTCCTTTGGTACTCGACTAATTATTGCAATTATCCCAGCCCTGCAGTTAAAGAATCTGAGAATTTTAGCTGGAGCATAGTGTATTTGGCTAGTAATGAATACAAAAATCTTAGGATTAGACCCAGGAATAGCTATTTTAGGATTTGGCACTATTATTTGTCAGGATCGAGAAACAGTCAATTCTAAGATCGATTTAATCGAATTGGAGGATTTTGGGGTAATTAAAACCAAAGCCAAGACTCCTGTTGGCGATCGCCTTAATACTATTTATAACGATCTACATACTTTGGTAGAAGAATTGAAGCCCGATCTGGTGGCAGTAGAAAAATTGTTTTTTTATCGTATGAGCCATACTATTACCGTGGCTCAAGCACGAGGTGTTTTGATGCTGGTTTTGGGTCAGGCTAAGATACCCTACGTGGAATTTACCCCTCCAGAAATTAAAAAAGCTTTAACAGGGTATGGTAACGCAGAGAAAATCGAAGTCCAAGAAGCTGTTGCTAGAGAATTATCCTTGGACTTCATACCCCGTCCCGATGATGCTGCGGATGCTCTGGCGATCGCTATTACTGCCTGGTTTCATCAAAGTGCCGATCTTTGATTCATTGTCCATCGTTTGTTTTCCATTTTTGATACAAGTCTGGGCGGCGATCGCGAGTCCGCTTAATCTGTTTTTCTTTACGCCACTCGTTAATTAATTTATGGTTTCCCGAACGCAATACTTCTGGTACTGACCATCCCCTAAATTCTGCTGGACGAGTATATTGAGGATAATCTAATAGTTCGGTTTCAAAACTTTCTTGCTTGAGAGACTCTACTTTGGCGACTGTTCCTTTCAAAAGTCTAGTAACGCCATTAATCAAGGTAAGAGCAGGAATTTCACCGCAGGTCAAAACAAAATCTCCTAAAGAAATTTCCTTGGTTACTAAATGCTGGCGTATTCTTTCATCTACTCCTTCATAATGACCGCAAATAATTACTAATTGCTCGTAATTAGTTGCCAGATCTTTAAGTAAAGGTTGATTTAAAGGTTCTCCTTGAGGAGTAACCAGAATAATTTCGCGTCGGGCTAAAGTAGGTAAAGACTCCACCGCAGCAAAAATCGGCTCGGGCTTGAGCAACATCCCTACACCACCACCATAAATAATGTCATCTACCTTACGATGCTTGTCTGTAGTAAAGTCGCGGGGGTTTAATAAGTTTACCGTAGCGATTTGTTTGGCGATCGCTTTACCTAGTAAACTGCAATTGAGGGGAGAGGCAAAAAAGTCGGGAAAAAGAGTGATAATATCAAAACGCACGATAATAAACTTAAAAAATTTAGGAATTAAGTAGGAATTAAGTACAAGCTTGATTGACTGCAGGAGTTTAAGTAGTTTTTGACACACTAGTTAAGTAACAGCACCGTTAACATCAGCAGTAGAGATAATTATTAATCTCCTTGTCCGCTAAGTCATAATTATGATCGATACCGAAGTTAAAAACCAAATTAGGGAATTCTCAACATTGACAAAAAACGCTATTTTAGTCATTGGAGGCGCAGAAGATAAAGTACACGGAAAAGAGATTCTTCAGACTTTCTTCAATCGCTCTGGAGGATCGGATGCCATTATCGGAATTATTCCGTGCGCTTCTAGAGAGCCTAGTCTAATCGGGGAGCGTTATTATCGAATATTTAATGATATGGGAGCAAGAGAAATCAAAGTACTAGATGTACGCGATCGCTCTGGTGCTGATGATTCAGCATATCTCAATTTTGTCGAATCATGTACGGGAATTTTTATGACGGGTGGAGATCAACTCCGCCTGTGTGGTTTGTTGTCTGATACCCCCTTGATGAATCGCATTGTCGAAAAAGCACAGAAAAGAGAAATTAGTCTGGCTGGTACGAGCGCGGGGGCTGCGGTGATGGGACATCAAATGATTTCTGGTGGTAGTAGTGCCGAATCTCCCAATCGAGCTTTAGTTGATATGGCGATCGGGTTAGGCATTATTCCTGAAGTACTGGTAGACCAGCATTTCTATGCCCGAAATCGTCTAGCTCGCTTGTTGAGTGCCATTTCGGGATATCCAAACTTATTAGGTATTGGCATTGATGAGGATACCTGTGCCATGTTTGAAAGCGATGGCACGATTCAAGTTATTGGCAAAGGAACTGTGACTATTGTCGATGTTAGCGGAATGACCTACACCAATGAATCGAGGGTTCAGGGTAGCGAGCCTTTGAGTATGCACAACTTAAAACTACATATTTTGGGTTATGGCGATCGCTACGATCTTAATAAACATCAACCCTCAGTTGGATACAAATAGCGATCGCACCATTGACATTTTTTTTACGCTGGTTGCCAAATATTCAACAAAATGTTCGCTAAGAACAGTTCGATCGCAAATAAAAGCTAGAACATAAGAAGACCCATAACTATTTTTGGTAATACCAAAAACATCAGAAAATCAAACTGCAATGAGAATCCTAAAGACTCAAACTTTACGTGGCCCAAACTATTGGAGCATCCGACGCAACAAATTAGTTTTGATGCTTCTGGATCTAGAGGAGCTAACCGAAAAACCATCTAACGAAGTTCCAGGATTCTATGATGGTTTGGTAAAGGTCTTACCAAGTTTAGTAGAACACTATTGTTCTCGTGGTTATCGTGGGGGCTTTTTTGAGCGAGTCAAAGAAGGAACTCTCATGGGGCACATAGTAGAACACGTAGCACTAGAGCTACAGGAACTTGCAGGAATGCCTGTCGGTTTTGGTCGTACCAGAGAAACCGCCGAACCAGGGGTATTTAACGTCGTTTTTGAGTATGTTGAAGAACAAGCAGGTCGTTATGCAGGTAGGGCAGCAGTCAGAATCTGCCAATCAATTGTAGAAACAGGAACTTAT
>CAYXWE010000498.1:0-3876 GCA_964468145.1 uncultured Pleurocapsa sp. | reverse complement strand
AAACCCCGCTAGCTTTTTGCAAACTTCTTAAACATAACCAGTAACCAGTAACTAGTAGATCTATGGGCATCAGTCATTTTATTGAACATTAAACAATTATCATTTTTCATTTTTCGCAAGTTCAATGCTTCGATGTTTAATGTTCGCCAGTTCAGTCGCCATAAGTTTTTGACAAATGACAAATGACAAATAACAAATGACACCCAAGATCCTGCATTGCGCATATATCTAGCTACTAGCTACTGGTTACTAATCTAGGTTTCTGAATCTGAAGTAGGAGTTTCCACAAAGGTAGGAGACAAGAAAGCAACTACTGCACCCAACATAAAGCCAATAATGTTGCGGAAAAGAGGTAGAAATTCAGGGGTGCGAGTCACAACAGGACCCATACCGAAAGCAATAAACAGAATGCCCCATAGCGGTGACATAATCAAACCCCATTGCCAAGCCATAAACTGACCTTCTTCGCGAGGAATAACCGCTACACCTAAAATCACACCGCCAACAATAGAACTAATCAAAGTTAAAATCCATAGTTCTTGAGACAGTCCAGGTACATTGTTACAGCCGTCATTCAGCAAGCATCCTTTTACTGATTCGAGAGCTTCTACGATCGCATTATTTTCGCCGTGTTCGCGAATATAATACATATTGCCAAAACGAGTTTGCAGTTCGATCCAGAAGTTACGGGGTAATAGTTCGTATACAGCGTCGCCAATACTAAATGCTAGGAGATTACCGCCTCGACCATCTGCTACCAGCAGAATGCTTTTGTCATCCAAACCCCAAAATTTCTTAACCGCACGACCAGGAGAGCGATCGTATTGAGTCAAAACGCGCATTTTCCATCCCGTTTGAGCCTCAAAGCTTTCTAAATTTTCAATTAATGAGTCTTCTTGGGATTGAGGGATAAAATTCGCCAAATCCACCACGGGGGTTTCTAGATCGGGTAGTAGTTCTGGATTGTTGACCGCCAAAGCGGGAGAAGTAAAGCAAGTAGTTAAAAATAATAAGCAACTTCCTAAGACGATTAGGAAACGCCGTGTAAACTTATTCCCCATAATTGTTTTTTTTAAGATATTTCTGGTATACAGTTTCGGTTTTATTAAAATGTTTTTAATTTTTGTTACATTTTTTAACCTTAACCTAAGATTATCAGTTATTTGTAGCTCGCGATAGTTCTATTTAATAGAAAAAATCTTAAAAATTAGTTAAAAATGGATCGAGAATTACTTCAACTATCTTTAGTCATCGATTTTGTCCCCAGCTTATTTTGCCTTTGTTTGGGGTTGCGCCATGTCTTCCAAGCTGCTCTAACTCCTGCTGCCAACCCTCGGCTATTTTGCCCTACTTGTTGTGCCTGTTGTTTGGCTTGGACTAATCCCCGATCTACTTGCTTGACTATCCCTGTGGCATTGTTAACCCCTTGATTTAGTTCGTCAGTTAGTTCGCCAACTTCCTTGCCAGTTAAACGAATAGCTTCTAGGGTGGGGGGAAATTCTCGATTGAGAGTATCAAATAATTTTTCAGCACTACGGGCAGCCCTAGCAACCTCTTGGAGAGTAGGGATCGTCACGATTAAAACAGCAAACAAGCTAAAAGATACTAACAGTAAAGAAAGTCCTAGCCAAAATAAGGGGTCGATCATAAGATCATAAATTGAATATTGTACCTCGCACGTTATCGGATTTTAAAGGCGATCGGCAACGGACGAGTTAACATCTTCTTTGGAAGTATGGGATTTATTGACCAACTTGGTTTGTTGGCTGGCTTCTAATCCTGCTGCGATCGCCTCTTGCAATCTGGTTAGAGTATCGTCCCAGTTGGCTAAGGCACTATCTGAAAGACGACCTGCCTGTAGTTGAATGCTGGTTGATAAGTCCTCTGCCAACTCTGGTAGAGCATCAGCCGATTTTTTAATTACCTTCCTCGTTTCTTTGCCCGTGCGGGGTGCAATCAATAAGCCTATCGCCGTACCAATAGCACTGCCGATTGTAATTCCACCGATAAAAGCCCCTACTTTATTTTGCTTAGACATTAGACCTCTTGCACAATTTAATTATAATATTATTGATAGTTTTTAATTAAATGTTTTTTTCCTGGAAGTCTAAAGAATCCAGATGCCATCAACATATTTTTGATTCGACGAACAATTCTACAAATAGTAGATTCAAACACTCCCCAATTCGTAGCAATGTGGAACTAAGTGCGGTATTCCCGCCAATATTTTAAAGTGACCAATATTTGCTCTTCTATTACCAGTTTCCCAGGACATCCTCTTCTCCTAATTTTTCTAATTTGGGGCATTTGCTCCTCCCATAAAATTATTTTGCAAGAGGTCTATTCACTAACGCCTTGCTAAATAATCATTGAGATAGTCGATTCCAATTGCTATAAAACAATCCCGATCGACCAAACTCATCTACCAAGACCAAGACGTCATTCGATTCACTAGCTTTGTCATTCCATGACTCTGAGCATTTACAGTAGGTATTTCAGATGATTTGTCACTCAAATTCAGAAACAAGTAAATACAAAAAGTGGTAATTACTGCCAACAAAATTCTTTCTAGCATTAGTTTTTCCTATTTAAACTCGACCCTATTATTAAGTATCTACTATTTGGAAAATATAAGCTAGATAATTATTAATAAATATGGATCTTTTTGGCAAAACTTGAAAATTGCTTTATGTATCTTGGAATACCTATCTTAAAAGTTATAAATATTCACGCCGTTTAGCTTGCAAAAAAAGAAAAACCTAAACCTCATCCAGCGAACAAAACGTAGCTCTATTTAAAATCCTTTTTCCCCGTTTCTTCAAACCAGTATCTATAAATTAATGATTCCCAACTAGATCCGCTCGCTCGATTATCTCGATTCAAAAATATTTCCTTTTCTCAAAAAACCTCTTTTTCGATTGAGATTAAACTTCTGACGGAAAATCAGAACAAAAAATGCCAAATCTTCTACTAAATATCTTTTCCACAATCTACCAGGCTCTAAAATAAGTCTGTAGAGCCACTCCAAACCAACCGAACTCATCCAAGCAGGCGCGCGACTTAGATTTCCTGCTTCAAAATCAATCGTTGCACCGATCGCCATAAAAGTTTTAATTGTTGTCAAACCAGAGCGATATTGACAAATCCATTTTTCTTGCTTGGGCGCGCCTACACCTACTGCTAGAACACTTGCACCAGAATTGTTAACAATATCGATAATTCTTTGACACTCTTCGGGGTCATCTTCAAACCCAAAAGGAGGACAATAGGTTTCTACTACCATATTGCGTCCTACCTTAGCATTAATATTTTGGCGTGCCTGCTCGGCAACTCCTTCTAAACCACCCAACAAAAATATTTTGACATCCTCGTCATTGCTATAGCGTTGATAGAAAGCAGGGAACAAATCCGAACCAGAAACTTTTTCTTCAATTGGCTGTCCCAAAAAACGAGAAGCATACATAATCAACTGACTATCGCATACTCGATAGTCTGCTTCTTGATACACCCGATAAAATTCGCGATCTTTTTGCAACTTAACTAGATGATCGACATTAGGGGTGAATACCACTCCACCTAATTTGAGCTTTTCTAATAGCTCTTTCATCCCTATATTGTCAATTTTAATACCTAATATATTTACTCGCTTTGCTTTCATAACTTTTATAGTATGTTTCTATAACTATTGATGGATTTGCTTTGGTGCTGTAATATTTTTATGTCTAAATTTTTAATTTATGCTCTCAGTATTTCTAACTAAAAAAAAGTTGAGTATAAAAATAAGTATAGAGGATCGTTGAGTTGAGATTAGTTCCGTGCATTACAGACGCAATAGTATCTAATTAAAACCGCAACAATCGATCGAGTATTTCAAGT
>CAYXWE010000497.1:0-3908 GCA_964468145.1 uncultured Pleurocapsa sp. | reverse complement strand
GACCTCAATATCTACCTGAGGTAAAATAGGTTTGGTTATTGGTTTTTCTATTAACGGTTTCTCTATCTTTTGCTCGATTGAATTAGTTTTTGGAGTAGTTTTAGGCTTGGGCTTGGGCTTGGGCAAGCTATCTTGACTAGTAACTTGCTTAACTTGACTCACAATAAACACCATTTCAAATGGCTGTCCCATTTTGGTTTGAATAAATTCTTCTACTAATGCTGCTTGGTTGGGATAAATTTCTTTGTCTGTTTGTAGAGTCACATAGATAATTGGCGGTGTTTTTGTCCAATCTACTGTTATTTTGGTACTATCGACTCCTTCCCCTACAGTAATAGTTTCGTTAATTAATTTATTGGTAATTTCTGCTTCCAATTGAGCGTGTCTGACTAATTCTAAAAAGCTAGCACCCAAAGGCACAACCATCAAGCCAGTCAAGCCAATTGTCCAGCCCAAAGCATGACTGACTTCTGTAAAACCTGCCAGAATAAATACCACCATACAGGCTAAAGTAATACCCAATAAATTAGTTAAATATAATAAAAAAGCACCCTTAGCAAAAAAGAACTTTTGTTGGGACAAACATAAGCCGACTACGCACAGAGGAGGCATCAGTGCTACAGCGATCGCCGTTCCTGCTAGAGCATCGCTGACTCCTCTTCTAACCTTGGCAAAAGAACTAATTCCCCCCGCCACTACCGCAATTCCTAGGTCAATTAAATTAGGTTGAGTACGAGCTAAAGCTTCCGAACCAAATTCGGGAATATTAATTAGATGTCCCGTCAAACTTGAAAGACACAAAGCTATCATTGTCGCCCCAGTAATTGATAATAAAGCTTTTTTAAATAAAGAAAAGTCTCCTTCTAGAGCAGCAAAAGCTAATGCCCGTAAAGGCAACATCAACGGTGCAATTAACATCGCTCCAATAATGGCAGCAGTACTGTTACTAATTAACCCAAAAGTCGCGATCGTGCAGGCACTAATAGTAAATACGATATAGTTTGTATTCCAAGTGGCATCCAACCACAGTTCTCGATGCAGCCTTTTGATAGCAACTTCTTTTTCTTGTTTGGGTATTAAGTATCTTAATTTTCTGCGTGATTTAAGCCAAATAAATTTAGCAAAACGTTGTTTATTAATCATTCTGAGCGATCGGCTATTAGATACCCGCTATTAGCTTTTAAAACTAGCTTTTAAAAAACTATAGCTGTCTTAATAACTGACTGGGTTTACCTGTCTATCATTCCCAGAAACTCCTAGAAAGATTTATATTAGCTTTTATGACAATTATGCTATTAATTTTTTTCTAACCATGTTTGTATCGACGACTAAATACACCCTCAAGAGTATTCCCGCTTTTATTTCATTCTCTATTTTATCTTTAGGATCTATCGCACAGGCAAATACGGCGACGGGCTTAGTCGCTATCAAAGTCCGTATCCGAGATCTGCGTACTTTAACGGTTTGGCAAAGTGCCGAAGATATGAAAGCTTTTCGCAACTCAGGTTTTCACGCCAAAGCAATGATAGATTCTAAAAAATTGGGCTTCAATCGATCGCACAGTTGGCAAAGCGATCGCATACCTACATGGAAAGAAGCCATTGCCCGAATAAATACTGCAACTTCAAATTAGGACAGCAAATAGTTAAAATTATTTCAGTACGCGATCGATATATATAGTTGGAGCAATTAAGTAGTGGTAGTCAAACCAGATTGGTTGAGAGTAAAAGCACCGCAGTTTGAACGAGTAGGTAGTGTTAAAGAGATATTGCGCGATCTATCCCTCAATACTGTCTGTGAGGAAGCATCTTGCCCCAATATTGGCGAATGCTTTAGCGTTGGTACTGCTACCTTTCTCATTATGGGACCAGCCTGTACTCGTGCTTGTCCCTATTGCGACATCGACTTTGAGAAAAAACCCCAAGCTTTAGATCCTAACGAGCCTTTACAGTTAGCAGAAGCAGTAAGTCGCCTCAAGCTCAATCATGTCGTTATTACCTCTGTAAACCGCGACGATTTGCCAGATGAGGGCGCATCCCAGTTTGTACGCTGTATAGAAGAAGTCAGAAAAGTTTCGCCCAAAACTACGATTGAGTTATTAATCCCCGACTTATGTGGTAACTGGGATGCCTTAGAAACAATTTTGGCAGCCCAACCCGACGTACTCAACCACAATACCGAAACTATTCCCCGACTCTACAAAAGAGTCCGCCCCCAAGGAGATTACCAGCGATCGCTCGAATTATTAAAACGCGCTCGCGAGATTGCCCCCTGGGTATATACTAAATCAGGAATCATGGTGGGTTTGGGAGAAACCGACACCGAAGTAAGGGAAGTAATTCAAGGTTTACGAGATGTAGATTGCGATATTTTAACTATCGGACAGTATCTCCAACCATCTCAAAAGCATCTTGGAGTCAAAGATTTTGTTACCCCGCAACAATTTCAGGGTTGGCAAGAATTTGGCGAGTCTATTGGCTTTTTGCAGGTAGTTTCTAGCCCCCTAACCCGTAGTTCCTATCATGCAGAACAAGTTAGAGCTTTGATGCAGCTTTATCCACGACAGAAATAATTATTTTTTCCCTCAAACCTCATCTCTCATCCCTCAAATACCTCCCGTGTAATCACTTAACATTGACATCAAAAAAATTAAATTTATTCCACTTATAAAACCGTTAACAAATAGCGGTTTTTTTTTATGTAATTAAAAATTATCTCGGTCAAATATCTTTAATTCCCAGAGCTTCAAAGGATTTGGGCTGGCGATCGCAGCAATTTAATCGGGCGATCGCTTATTTTAAAAGATTAAGAAATATAACAGTTAAAGATTGTCGGGAACTTTTTCTGGGGATAGTTCTTCCTCACACCAGAAAGCAATATTTATCGACTTCCTCTAAATCCAAGTGATTTTAAACACATTCAGCCAACCGTGTTTCTACTGAAAATAGACCCAGAAAGCCAATTAAAACGAAAGAAAACTTCAATTATGTTCTTTTTCTCATCTAATTGGGCAATCTATTTTCAGAGGAGGAAGTCAGCGGTACACCGTCCCGTCCGTTATAAACCCCAGGGTAAACCCCAGGCAACGCGGACTTGTAAGGACGTGACACTCGAATTCATTCGGGTGCTTGAATCGTTCTGTAAAACGACGGTGTCCGCGCCGATCGGTGTTCCCCGATCGATCCACAACCTTCACTGGAGTCGTCATTAAGAGATCGCTATGCTTGCTAGTTCTTCACACGTTGAAATCGAAGAAGATAATTCTTCTACTAATCCCAATCTAAATCTTGACCTACAAGACAGACAAGATAGCTCTGAAAAAGTATCAGAAGAGCTTGTAGAAATTGATTTAGAGAGTGTAGATGCAGATACTATTTCTCGACGAGGTAGTCGTACTACTACTGACCTAGTTCGATTATACTTACAAGAAATTGGTAGAGTTCCTTTACTAGAGAGAGATGAAGAAGTATCTGAAGCTCAAAAAGTCCAACGACATATTCAAATCGTAGAACAACGCACTAAAGCTGCAGAAGAAGGGAATACAACTCTGCAAGAATTTATCAAGCTAGTGGATGTTTACGATCGCCTTGTTACCCAACTCAGCCATCGCCCTTCGATCAAAAGATGGTCTATGGCATTGGGGATGGAAATTCCTATACTTAAAGAAAAAGAAGCTGAAGGCAAACGGGCTTGGGCAGAGGTTGTTGGCTGTGATGTCAAAGAATTGGACAGAATTCAAAACAACGGCATCAGAGCAAAAGAACACATGATTAAGGCCAATTTGCGCCTAGTTGTGTCCGTAGCCAAAAAATATCAAAATCGTGGCTTAGAGTTACTCGATCTAATACAAGAGGGAACTTTGGGCTTAGAAAGAGCAGTAGAAAAGTTCGACCCCACAAAAGGGTATC
>CAYXWE010000496.1:0-3912 GCA_964468145.1 uncultured Pleurocapsa sp. | reverse complement strand
GGCTGCTATAATTAAGGGGGTAATCCCTGCCTGGAGTTGCTCCATTTTAATTCTTTTGCCAATTACTCCAGTTGAAGCCAGCAATACAGTATCGGAGGGAATATTTAATTCTTGTCCTAGTAATTTGGCACAAGCGATCGCATCTTCCCATCCAGGCTCACCCGTAGCAGCATTGGCTTGTCCTGCATTACACAGTATAGCCCTGGCACTAGCTCTTTTTTGCAAACATTGACGACAGTAATCAACACAGGCAGCACGTACTTGAGAAGTGGTAAATACCCCTGCTGCGATCGCATCAGTTTGAGACAAAATTAATGCCAAGTCTTTTGCCCCAGTAGATTTTAATCCTGCTGCAATTCCCGCTGCGATAAATCCTTTGGGTGCAGTTATGCCACCATTAACTACCTGCCAATCTGTCATGTTTGTCTATTTTTTAAGATTTAGGTTTAAAGGTGATTATACCAAGAGCTAGACCGACGGCTCGATAAGTTTGAAGTATTAACTTTAATTAGCTATAAGAATTAATCTTGAATAATAATCTACACTAAATTACTAGTCGGTTTTAATGCACGATAGTCATTAAACGTAAGGGGGAAAGCAGAGTGAAAATCTCTCACTGTCCCGCAACTGTGAAGAGTTTGTTTTGCAATCTCTATAGTCAGAATGCCCGCCGATGCTGCAATCAAAAGACTTATATTAAATCTGCGAGGTACAGGTTTTGTCGAACTATAGCTACAAAAATTGTTGTTTAATTACTCTAGGGTTAACTCTCACAACCAAGCATTTTTTACTACATACACGAAGAGATATTTTAGATTCGGTAACGCTTAATCTTTCAAGTTACAGTTATCTCGATTAAGTAGGTAAGCAATATTATTTGTATAAAATAAGAAGTCCGATCGCAATTGTCCTTCCTCCCCTGCTCCCCTGCTCTCCTGCTGACTCTGCTCCCTCTGCTCCCCCTGCTTATCTAAACTAGACAATTAATTTTGCTCGAGTACTTAATTTTGGGGACTGGAAATTGGGAACTTGGAGAATCACCCCGTCACCCCGTCACCTGATTCGTATCACTTTTTTTTGCAATTCATAATATTACTTGCTCCTCCATCAAACATAGACAAGTAGCTCTGGGCAAGAGCGAATTAATGTTTAATCGATCTTATAATTTGGCAACCATGAACAAAAACATAAACTCGATCGCATCTCTGATTAAAGTAGCGATCGCTTCAGTTTTCAGTACTTTATTCGGTATCACTCTTCTCTTAAACGCTACTCCTGCTTTAGCTCATCACCCTAATGGCGGTCAGATTCCTAGCAATTTTCTTGAAGGCTTTCTCTCTGGTATTGGTCATCCCGTAATTGGTATCGATCATTTGGTATTTGTCATTGCTGTTGGTTTCTTAGCAGCTTTGAGTAATAGATTGGGGATGATTATTCCTGGTGCTTTTGTCATTGCTACTGCCCTTGGCACGGGAATACATTTGCAAAGTATCGATTTACCTGCGCCAGAATTAGTTATTTCTGCTTCGGTATTGGTAATGGGAATTTTGTTAGCCCAAGAAAAGCAAACTAATTTAGCCTTAGTCACAATCCTTAGCGCGATCGCAGGTATCTTTCACGGCTATGCCTATGGAGAATCCATTGTGGGAGCAGAAGTAACTGCTTTAGGAGCTTATTTATTGGGTTTCTGTGGTATCCAGCTAGGCATTAGTGCTGCTGCTTTTTATGCAGGTAAATCCCTACTCAATCGAGCTAGTTTAGCATTGCGTTTTGCTGGTTTTACCGTTGCTGGTGTTGGTTTTGCTTTTGTTTCTAGCGCGATTTTAGGTTAAAAACTCTCCTACATCTTCTCGACATCTGATAATAAAAAAATGCACAAAATACCCGTAACCGTAATTTCAGGCTTTCTCGGCGCAGGAAAAACAACTTTAGTGCGTCATCTCCTACAAAATAATCAGGGCAGAAGAATTGCTGTATTGGTCAATGAATTTGGCGAAGTAGGCATTGATGGTGATTTATTGCGATCGTGTCGAGTATGCGACGAACCAGAAAGTCTTGAGAGTAATATAGTGGAATTAACGAACGGATGTTTGTGTTGTACCGTTCAAGAAGAGTTTTATCCTGTAATGCAAGAACTACTCAAGCGACGGGAGCAAATCGACTGTATTTTAATTGAAACCTCTGGTTTAGCTTTGCCTAAACCCTTGATTCAGGCTTTCCGCTGGCCTACTATCCGTAATAGTGCGACAGTTGATGGAGTAGTTACAGTAGTAGATTGTTATGCCCTAGCTACAGGAAACTTAGTCGGCGATATTGATGCAGTCGAGTCTCAAAGACAAGCCGACCCCAATTTAGAACACGAAACTCCCATCGAAGAGTTATTTGAAGATCAGTTAGCCTGTGCGGATATGGTGCTATTGACTAAAACCGATTTAGTAGATGCAGCACAACTAGCCAAGATCGAGACTTGGCTAAAACAAGAACTTCAGCCAGGAGTCAAAATAGTTACCGCCAGCCAGGGTAAGATCGAACCCGATCTCTTACTAGGTTTTAATGCAGCCGTGGAAGATAATCTCGATCGCCGTCACTCTCATCACGACCATGAAGCAGAACACGAACATGATGACGATATTAACTCGATTGAGCTTACTTTGGATCGGGCTTTTGAACCCCAAGCACTAATAGATAAGCTCAAGCAATTACTCCAAGAACAAGAAATTTATCGCATCAAAGGATTTATTAGCGTACCCAATAAACCCATGCGATTAGTACTACAGGGAGTAGGCAACCGCTTCGATTCATTTTACGATCGCCTCTGGCAACCAGACGAACCCAAACAAACTCGTTTGGTCTTAATTGGCAAGGAGTTAGAGCGCGATGCAATCGAACAAACAATATTAGGTCAAGAAGTCCTGGCATAAATAAGACTGCAAAAACACTTATCATAGATACCTGCAGATATATAAAATTACTATGAAGTCTTAGTAATTTATCGAATCAGTGCGGTTAAGTTTGGATGAACTTCCGCTAAAATAGTGATGGAGTAATCATGTAGTTTACTCTCACTATATAGTGACTCTTTTATATATATCTCAGTAAATATTATGAAAATTAGATCGTTAGCGGTGATGATTGCCGGGTTAAGCGTTGTTCTTGGCAGCGCGATCGCATCTAACTCAGCTAAAGCGCAAACTCCCACCGATAATACCTACTATTGCGCTCAACTAGATGGCAACTGGAGTACTTTTGTTAATACCCCCAGAGGTAGAATCAACCTCATTAACTGGGAAAATCAGTTTGGTAAAGACTGGACTCCTGAAAAAAGATGTGCTGCCGTATCGGGACGTTTTCAAAAATTTCTCGATCGGGGTAATCTAAAATTTATCCGTACTGGTAATATTAACGAGCAGCCAGTGTTGTGCGTGGCGAACGTTCGCGGTGGCGACTGTCCCACAGAAAATGTTTTGATTACTCTCAAACCAGACACAGATCCTGAAGGAGTACTGGTTCGACTAGTAGATTTCCGTCGTAGCGTCAGCGGACAGACTTTAACTCTAAGTGCGGACGATGCTGGTTTCTACTCTGGAGGCGAGTTTTATGTAGATATGGACAAATTCCTGGAATCTGTACCTGTAAACAACTAAATTAGTCGTTCGAGAATACAATAGATAGATATTTCCTAACTATCTATCTAAGATTTTAACCTTCTAGCCTGGGAAGTCCCGCGACTGTGATTATTTGCGTAGCAATAGTGGAGCAAACTAATTCAGCGTCGGGATGAAAAGGCTACTCGTTTTCGAGGTTCGATACCTCGAAAACTCGTATTTACCAACTGCGCTGCAACGTGGTAACATATTTTTATGCTTGTACTCAACTACCGCTATAGACTATATCCAAACACGCAGCAGATAG
>CAYXWE010000495.1:0-3917 GCA_964468145.1 uncultured Pleurocapsa sp. | reverse complement strand
AGCTAGAGGAGTAAAAGTAACTGAGGCTGGAGAAATAATCCTAACTGCATATCGTACTAATAATGCTGGAGAACGCATCCCCGATCTTTCGAGAAACTGCAGTTGAGTATAGGCGATCGGCTATGTGCAGGGAATTTATATAAGTAACGTGAGTTCGGGATTAGCTGAAACTATTATTACTTCGTTGCTAATTAAATTCTTTTTTTTTTTAACCACGGAGAAACAGAGGACACGGAGAGGCAGATCTGCTATGCATTATAGCTTGCTTGTTGTGAGAGAAGATAACGTAAAATTTTTAATTCGATCTCTTAAACCGAACTCAGGTTAAGTAGATAGTAGTTTGGTAAAAGCGATCGGGACACAAATCAATAATGGACTTGATTCTTATTAGTCGTCAATTTGCAATTCTGCGTTAGGTTGAGAATATGGGGCTATTCAGTCAAGGTGAGTTTAACGTTTCCAATATCTTTGCAGTATTCTCTAATCGAGCGATCGCTCTTTCCCAAACTTATCATTATAAATATCTGCCGAATCAAATAGCGATCGAGAAAAAACTAAAACGCTATAGTTTCTTAATTTACGATTTGCATTCAACCTTAGCCAAACTATTACAATAAATATATAGAATTAAAAAGAAATTTTAACTAGATAGTATGGCTGCTGCCGTTTTAATTGAAAACCTACGGAAAAGCTATGGTGATGTTCCCGCAGTAAAGGACATTTCTTTTACCGTGGGGAGGGGAGAAATATTTGGTTTACTAGGGCCCAACGGTGCGGGAAAAACCACCACAATTCGCTGTCTGTGTACCTTAGCCAAACCCGATGAAGGCAAAATTGAGGTGGGGGGTGTAGATGCGGTTACAGACCCCAAACAGGTACGACAAAGACTGGGATATGTGGCTCAAGAAGTCGCTATTGATAAGGTATTGACTGGTAGAGAGTTATTAGAGCTACAAGCAGCACTGTATCATCTACCCAAAAAAGCGATCGCCGAGCGCACCGAACAGTTAATTGAAGTGTTGGGTTTACAAGAATACGCGGATACAAAAACGGGGACGTATTCTGGCGGTATCCGCAAACGCCTCGACTTAGCAGCAGGATTATTACATCAGCCCGAAGTATTGGTACTAGACGAGCCTACCGTGGGCTTGGATATTGAAAGTCGCATGGTAGTCTGGGAATTTCTTCAAGCACTAAAAGAAGCAGGTACGACAGTTTTAATTACCAGCCACTACCTCGAAGAAATCGATGCTTTAGCCGATCGCCTGGCTATTATAGATAAGGGAATGGTCATCGCCGAAGGTACGCCCTCCCAGCTTAAAGACAAGTTGGGAGGCGATCGCGTTACTCTCCGCATCCGCGAATTTACTCCCCTAGATGAAGCAGACAAAGCCAAGCACATTTTAGAATCTTTGCCATTTGTCGAAAGTGTAATTGTCAATACCGTACAGGGTAATTCTCTCAACCTAATTGTTAGATCGGGTCAAAGTTCTCTCAGTAAAATAGAACAATCTCTATCAGAAATAAGTCTACCTACTTTTAGTCTGGCGCAATCTCGTCCTAGCCTCGATGATGTCTATTTGGCTGCCACTGGTCAAACAATCATGGATGCCCAAATTGCAGGTTCTAGCTCTAGGGATCTTAAAAAAGAGAAAAAGCAAATGATGAAATGATAATCGTTATTAATTGTTCTATATGGCTGTTAATTAATCGGTTCGTAGTTGTTAGTTATTAGTTATTAGTTATTAGTCTTTAGCTTTTTCCCTCTTACCTTTTAAGCTTTTCCCTTTTGCCAAACCTAATCTATAAACTGTTTGTCTAGCAAAATAAACAATTATGAGTCAATCAATACCCAATATAAATATTAAGTCTGCCCTAGCACCCAATCCTGCTATTGCCAAACAAAATAAAGAGTCCAGTAGTCCTCTGGGGGATTTCGTTCAGGAAACATTAGCCCTGACTAAACGTTTATTTATTCAACTGCAACGTCGTCCTTCGAGTTTGGTCGCGGGGATTATTCAGCCCTTTATGTGGTTAGTGTTGTTTGGCGCGCTATTTAGTAAAGCCCCTGCGGGTTTGTTTGGCGACGATCTCAGTTATGCCACATTTCTCGCACCAGGAGTAATTGTGTTTACTGCTTTTTCGGGAGCATTAAATGCAGGACTACCTATTATGTTCGACCGTGAATTTGGTTTTCTCAACCGTTTGTTGGTCGCGCCTTTGTCTTCTCGTTATTCGATTGTGGCAGCCTCCACGATCTATATTATTGCCCTCAGTTTTATTCAAACAGCAGTAATTATCTTTGCCAGTGCTATCTTTGGTGCTGGTTTACCTGGGCTAGCTGGTTTGATTGCGATCGCCTCAATCGTCTTTTTAATCGTCCTGGGAGTAACAGCCCTCAGTTTGGGTTTAGCTTTTGCTTTACCAGGTCATATCGAACTTTTGGCGGTAATTTTTGTGACCAATTTACCCCTATTATTTGCTAGTACTGCTCTAGCACCTCTAAGCTTTATGGCGGGGTGGTTGCAGGTAGTTGCGAGTATCAATCCTCTAACTTATGCGATCGAACCGATTCGTTATATTTACGGTCATGGGGATTGGGCGATTAATAGTATTGTGATGAATACACCCTGGATAGGCTTTAACTTTGGTAGTGTTATCCTGGTTTTATTAGCCTTTGACGCGCTGATATTGTTGGCTATTCAGCCTTTATTACGTCGTCGTTTTGCCTAAAAAATGCTCGGCAATTGGGCTTCAAGCTCTCGATGGGCAAAAAAATTGTTATCCATAAAAAACACGCTCGTATTTTTGCCCATCCCACAACTCGATAATTATTCGTCAATCTAGAGATTATGATTATGTTAAAAAATAGTTTGCTAAATAAATTAGGTATTAGTTTTGGCTTGGGAATATTGCTGAGTGCGATCGCAGGATTTAATTCTGTCAGTACCGCCCAATCCAATTATGACAACGAAGGTCATCAGTCCAACGAGAAAAGCGATCTTTTTGGCGATACACCCTCAGGACTAGATCCTTTAGAATTGATACACCGCGCTCAACAAATCAACAATCGCAGTGCAGCCGAATTTAGTGCCGATTCTCAAGGACAGTTAGATAGTTCGGTATCTGATTTTAAGCGGATTCAGCAACAGAAAATTTTGGAACAGCAACAACAAACAGAAGTAGAAATACAGGTTAAACCCGCAACAACTACCCAAGATACAGTTCAATAATCCAATTTAATAGTTCGTTGTTATTGTTGTAGGTTCGATTGATTCGGAGACAAATTTCTCAATAGCCCCCAAGTAAGAATTTTTGCCTGGCTTATACAGGCTCAAATGCTTGCCTCCAGGAACATAAAACAGAGTCTTGGGCTGGGGGGCTGCATAATATAGCTGCCTGCTCATTTTGTAATCAACAATAGTATCCCCTGTACCATGTAAAAATAATACTGGCACTTGTAGATCTGGTACTTTGGCAAGAGAGTTGAAACGCTGATTGATAATCAGCCAGAGAGGAAAAACTTTTAAACCAGGACGTATATTCTGAATTTGCTTTGGCATAGAAGTAAAAGAACTTTGGACAATTACTCCCCCCGCATCATTTTGTCTGACTGCCAAATCAATGGCGATCGCTCCCCCCAAGGATTCGCCATAAATGATAATATCCTGGGGAGCAATTTTTCTTTGACTAGTTAAATAGTCCCAAGCAGCTTGACTGTCTTGGTAAAGGCGAGATTCGTTGGGTAAACGTCCCTCGCTCAAGCCATACCCCCGATAGTCGATCCCCAATACGGAAAATCCTAGCTGTTGCAAACCTTGAATCCGCGTCAAACTATTGTAGTGAGTTTTGCTACTACCTCTACCGCCTAGATACAAAATAGTTTTGGGGGTAGTTAAAATATTAACTGGTTCTTC
>CAYXWE010000494.1:0-3922 GCA_964468145.1 uncultured Pleurocapsa sp. | reverse complement strand
GCAATTACCTCTGTTTTTTTTGCGCAGCTAGAGTTTTGCTAGAGACAAAATCTTGGGTATATTTTTGAGTCAGAGTCAATAAATCTGCTTTATCGATTGGTTTGTTGATTATATCGATCGCTCCTACTATTTTGGCACGAACTTTATCCACCATATTTTCTCGATCGCTTAAAATAATAATGGGAATATGTTTAAAATCGGACATCTTTTTAATCTGGGCGCAAAGCTCATAACCATTAGCATCTGGCATTTCTGTATCTAATAAAATTAAACTGGGTTTATGTTTTAGCAAAATCATGAGAGCTTTGGCAGCATCATTTACAGGAAGCAAACGATATCCAACAGGGTTTAAAATTTGAGTAATATATTGACAAACATCAGGGTCGTCATCAACACAAATAATTAAGGGTAATTCTAATTCTTGAATATATTCGCGGTAGTTCGTTTGCTCTTGTTCTTTGTTCTTTAAATTGCTAGGAGTAAAATACAAACTAGCTAGTTGTAGATCGGGTATTTCTTGTAGGGCGATCGCTTTGTTTTTGATGTGGGGTAATAAGATATTAACGATCTCTATAGTATTTTTACCCGTTGTCGAAGCTAAATCCCGTAAAGTTTTTTGACCGTTGATAAAAATAAACAATTGCTGATATTTTTCAGCATCCACTGCTTTTTTCAATTTTTCAATATCTTTAATTACAGGAGCATAATTAGGTGAATATTTTGCTAGTTTAATCTTTTGCCAAGCAACAACTGACGATTCTACAAGCTGGTGTACTTTATGATAATTGATGCCAACCTTAGGCTGTTGGAACAAAGGGCTTTTTAAAATAGACCCCATTTTGTTTCCTGCAGTTTCAAAAATAACTTTGATTTTATTTATCTGTTCTCGCTCGAAAGAGCAATCAAATAAAACCTCTTGAATTATTGTTTTAATAATTTCTTTAAGTTGGCGACTGGTTATTAATTTTCTTTTGTGTAAAATATTGATTAATAAATATTCCCAAAGTTCGGATATTTCTTGCTCCCTTAATTTTACTTCTTGACAATTAACTTCAGGACAAATTTGCTTGGTTATACGATATAGCCTTCTAAATCTATGGTTGCTACTAGTCGCCCAAAGTAAATTACCGTTTTTGAAATAAAAGCCGAAATTATCTTCTTTAGTTGTAGTAACATGAATTTTGCAGCTTTGCTTTAAATTGACCGCATTCTGAAAATGGTATTTTAGTTCTTGGCGATCGCGGTCTTTGCCTTTCATATTGTCAAAAGATAATTTTTAGACAGAAAAATATTTTGATAATACACACATTTTATCAACTAAATAAAATTGAGTAAGCCGTATAATTACTGTGGTTTTAATGAAAAATCCGCGCGATATCCCATAACTCTCCCATAAAGAATTAAATGTCGATCGATAGTTCTCAGGTAAAAGATGCAGCTACAGATATTGGTTTCCATTTGGTAGGAATTGCCCAGATCGATAACAACGATGATGCAGTAAAATACCTAAAAAATTGGCTAAATGCTGGCTATCAAGCAGACATGGCATGGATGGCAAATCCCAAACGAGAAGATATTCGGGGCTGGATGCCTGAAGTGCGATCGCTAATTTCGGTAGGATTGAATTACTATACTCCCCACCAACACTCTAGCGATCCCCAAATAGGTAAAATTTCTCGCTATGGCTGGGGCAGAGACTATCATAAGGTTGTGGGAAAAAAACTCAAGGCTTTATCAAGCTGGTTGCGATCGCAAGACGAATCGATTGTAACCCGTTATTGTGTAGATACTGCCCCCGTACAGGATAAAGTCTGGGCGCAGCGGGCGGGGCTAGGTTGGTTAGCCAAAAATGGTAATGTCATTACCAGAGAATATGGTAGCTGGGTTTTTCTAGGGGAGATTTTAACTAATATCGAACTAGCTCCCGATCGACCCCATAGCAGTCACTGCGGGACTTGTACTCGCTGTATAGCTGCCTGCCCCACAAAAGCGATAGTATCTCCTCATGTAGTCGATGCCAACCGCTGTATTGCTTATCATACAATCGAAAATCGCGATCGCGCCTTGCCCCCCGATATTGCCGATAATCTATCTGGTTGGGTTGCAGGATGCGATATTTGCCAAGATGTTTGTCCCTGGAATCAACGTTTTGCCAAGGAGACAGATGTAGTAGATTTTCAGCCTTATCCTGATAATATTCATCCTAAGTTAAGCGAACTTGCTAATTTGACCGAAATAGATTGGGATCGAAAATTTAGAGCCTCCGCCCTCAGAAGGATTAAACCAGCAATGTGGCAGCGTAATGCTCGTGCTAATCTTAATGAAGATTGATAATTGTTTTTTTCAAAACAAAATAATAAAAACATTATTAAGTATAATAATTTCACCTAATAAAAGATTATAAAGAGGAATCGATGACCGCTAAGGTAGTTCTGTTTGATTTTGATGGTACAATCGCGGACACATACAATGCAATTGTAAAAATTACCAATCAATTATCTTCTGAATTTGGCTATAAAGTTTTAAACCAAGAAGAATTATTATTATTAAAAAATTTAAGCTCTCGCGAAATTGTTAAGCTCTCAGAAATTTCTATTTTTAAAATTCCCTTTTTAGTTAGAAGGATTCGTACAGAGTTGAGTAAAGAAATTGCGGACTTATCGCCCATAGCCGATATGATTCCTGTTTTATGGGAATTGAAGAACCGAGGATACACTTTGGGGATTGTCACCTCTAATATTATGGAAAATGTCGAATTATTTTTGCATAAAAACCAAATAGACTCGGCATTTAGCTATATACATCCTACTAACTCTATTTTTGGCAAACATCGTATCATTAATCGGGTAATTAAGAATAATAGCTTGATAAAAGATAGGATAATATATGTCGGAGATGAAACTAGAGATATTAGATCGGCTCGTCGCAGCCAGATTGGAATTGTATCGGTAAGCTGGGGTTTTAATTCTGCCCAAATTTTACAGGAATATAAACCAGACTACTTAGTACATAATCCTGCACAATTGCTATTATCTATTGAAAATTATTTCGCTGGCAAAGATGCAAGTAAAGCGAATTAAAGATATAGATTAATATAAGCTAATATCTAATAAAATCAAGCTAATTAATATCAATGACTGTCAACAGCGATCCCAATTTTTTGCTATTTGCTCAACATGGATGGGCAGATACAGGGAAGGATATTGGTAAGTTGTTAGTAGCTGCAGTAGATGACAAAACCATAGTTACCGCCCCAAGTTTGGGATTAGTTAAAACTTTTATTAGTATCGAACCTTTAATCGGTAAAATCGAATCAATTGTTGAGGCTAAAATTGCCCAGTATCCCGATGTTCCGCTCAAAATAGTCGGGCATTCTATGGGAGGATTGATGTGGTTAGAAGTATTGAATCGCAACCCTCGATGGTGGACAAAAATACATTCGCTGATCTTATTGGGTTCGCCTGTGGGCGGTTCTAATATAGCTCGTATCATCGATCCTTTAGGTATTGGTATCGGTACAGCCAAATGTTTGGGAAAAAACCGTCGCTCGATCGCGGAAAAAATTGCCCAACACATACCTACGCTTTCGGTTGCTAGCGATATCGATCTAGGCACTGATGGCTTAGTTACCGTTGAAAATACTAAGTTTGATTATGCCAATTGGTTGTCGATCTCTAAAATTCCCCATGCTGCAATGAAATATCATCCCCAGATGATTCCCATTATGCAAAATTTTTGGGCTAACCCCAAACTAGGCTCTTTGCCACCCCAAGATTTTGCACGCAAATCAATTAGACGTTTGCGTGCAGTTGAGGGTATGACTGATAGCGATTATCGTAACTTTGGGCGATCGCGCATCAGGTTCGGGTTTGCGGATGGTACGACTATTCATACTTATAACAATATTGCAGGAATTAATCAT
>CAYXWE010000493.1:0-3926 GCA_964468145.1 uncultured Pleurocapsa sp. | reverse complement strand
TGATAGTAGGACAATCTAAAACATCCTTATCTAAGATGAGTTTGGGTTCGTCTATATAGTCATCAAAGGTCGATAAGCGATCGATACTAGCAGCAAACGCAGTTAAAGATTGAAATCGTTCGACAATAAAATTCAAGGAGCGAAATATAACCGCAAAAGCTCCCGCTGCTTCGGTCACTTTTCCTACTTCTAAATCGCCACCAAGAACTTGAGGTGCAATTATAATTGAAGGCAAAACATAGGGAAAGAAATCATAAGCATGAGTAAATAAACCCAAATATATTTGTTCCCATAAAACCAATAAATTATAGTTTTTAAAGGCTTTAGCAAATCTACGTTTAAGATTGCTCGATTCTTGTTCTTCTCCCTGATAAAAAGCGATCGATTCGGAATTTTCTCTAATTCTGACTAAGCCGAATCTAAAATCAGCTTCTTTTTTGATTTGATTAAAATTAATTTTAACTAATTGGCGACCGTATCCTCCGACTACAATTAACGTACCAAAGAAAGAATATAAGACTAATATATATACTAGTAGCTGAGAAATTTGCCACAGTGCCACGCTAAAAGCAATTACTTGAAAAACAGAACTCACTAAAGATAATAAAAAGCTGAGAGAATCTACCGTAAATCCTTTAATATCTTCGGCAATTCTTTGGTCGGGATTATCAATATCATTATTAAAATTACCTAACTCATAAAAAGTTCGGTTGCCAAAATAGCGATCGATAAAGTGATGGGTCAGCCATTTACGCCAAAAATTACCCAATATTTGTTGGACATAACGAAAGCCTGCAAAGAGCGGTACATAAATAACCAGAATAATAAAAAAGGTTTTAATAGTCTGATAGAATCGCTCCGCGTTTTTAGCAGAAAGGGAAGAGATAATAGCCCCCTGCTGCTGGTTTAATAAAACGCTCAATTGAGTATAGCCAAGTAGCAACAGAAAAAGTAACCCTAAAAGCAGTAAAGCACCTTTTTTTTCATCTCCGAACCAATAAAGTTTTGCCAAAGACCAAAACCGTTTCAGAACTTTTAAATTAAATCGATTCATTCCGTTTGTATATAACTATAAAAATAAGAGAAGTATAGAATTATTTAGCTAGATTGCGTCTTTGCTTGATAAGCTTCAGAATTAACTACACTATCCAATAAACCCGCACAAGCATCAAATAACAAATCTATTACATAATCAAAACCATCTTGACCGCCATAATAAGGATCGGGGACTTCTTTGTCTGGTTTTTGGGTAGCAAAATCGCACATCATCAAGATTTTTGATTCGTATTTTCCTTCTCGATCCAAATACAAAATGTCCTGGTAATTTTCGCGATCCATGGCTAAGATCAGGTCAAATCGCTGTAAATCGGAGGGAGTTAATTTTCGAGAAGCTCCTTGTAGTTCTAGACCTCTTTTGCTGGCAGCAGCATTCATTCGGCGATCTGGAGCTGCACCAACATGATACCCAGAAGTCCCTGCCGAGTCGCAGATAATTTTGTCTGACAAACCCGCTTCTCGAATTAGATGATTCATGATATTTTCTGCCGAAGGAGAACGACAAATATTACCCAAACAAACGAACAATAATTTATAGGTCATAAATAGCTGAAGATGATTGTTATATCTGATGAATTGCTACTGCGAGCAATTTACGAAATTGGCACTTCGAGCGAAAAACATTACATCGAGAAGATGTGTCAAAACCGAGCTTTTTAGATTGAAACCGCGCAGCTATATAAGCTTAGTCTCTCTATCTAAATATTTATTTCGTCAATGTACCACAGAGTTACCAAAGCAAACTCAAAAATGGCAGCTATATTTCATGAATAATTAGCAACACTTATATATCTATAGTTATTTTTAGCATTTACCCCCAAGGAAAAGTAGGAAAATCAATCTATGTTGAAGTATAGAGCCAAAGAAAGAAGGATTTTTACCAGTCGAAAGCGAATGCGCCGTCGTTCTAACCGATTGTGGGGGTTCGCATCTGTGCTGTTATTTTTGCTGGTACTAGAATTACTAACTCGCCTTTTTGTAGATATTTCAGGTAAAAGAGGTGAGTTTGCGCAAAAAGATGTTAGCTCCGAGAAGATTCAGGCTTATCAACTAAATTTTGTCAATCCCGAACTCGAACAAAACCTCGATCCAAAAGCTCTCAAAGCTAAATCTAGTCTTGCTGTAGGTTACGAACTTTTAAGCAAGCAAGAAAGTCAATATTGGCAAATTAACGAACAAGGATTTCGCGATCGCGATCCCGTTCCTTTAGTTAAACCTAAAGATGAAATTAGAATCTTTCTCTTGGGCAATTCTACCGCTTTTGGCTACGGTAGCACTGATAATACAGCTACTATTAGCGAACACCTCGAAAAACGCTTGCAAGAACGTCTCCAGCAGCAGATAGCTTCCCCCAATTTATACAAACCCGATGTACTGCCTTTTGATAAGGTCGAAAAACGAAAATACCAGGCAAAACCATCCAAAATCAGACAAGGCAAATATCGCGTGATTAATGCCAGCGTTCCTGGTTACGCTTCGGGGAACGAACTTGCTCGACTAGCCTTAGAGGTTCTTAAATATAAACCAGATCTAGTAGTTGCTCTTGATGGTTATGAAGATTTGATGCTTCCTAGCAATAAAGATGCAGTTCAAGCTCTTCAGGTCAACAAAACCCCAGATAAACCCAGTAGTTTCGTTAGTTATCTCAGTCAGTCGATCGAGCCAATTGAAAATAAAAGTTATTTAGCCAAAATAGCTCAAAAACGTTGGTTAAATAATCGCCAGAAGACTATACAATCTGATTTTTTACTTAACGAACAAACCTCAGATTTAGTTCGGCACTTGCCTCCAAATCAAGAGGAACTACAGTTAAGAATAGATCGCTATCTCGACCATCAAAAACAAATTTTGAACTTGAGTGCAGCTGCACAAATACCCTTAGTAGTAGCAATGCAGCCAGAAATTACAGGACGCAATCCCAGCCAACTAACTGACACCGAAGGTGAAATTGCCACCGAGTTGGGTAGAACCTATATCAAGCAGATGAGAAATAGTTATCCAGTATTAATTCAAGCTACTCAGCAACTAGCTAGGGCCTTTCCCCAGAATATGAAAGTGATAGATTTGTATAAACTTACCGAGCAATATCCTTCTCCTAGTTTTCTCGATCCGATCCATCTCAATGAAGCAGCTAATCAAAAAGTAGCAGAACAACTTTACTATGCTATTTCTAGTTTGCCAAAAATGCAGCTTGTTCCTAAGCAAGCACCGCCACCAAAATCTATATATCCTAAAGCTTACAAAAGATATTAAATGAGCTCGGTAAAATTAATTTAGTTATTCGGCAGATTTTAAACCTTCTAATGATATTCTGGCTGCTTGTTGGACTTGTGGATGAGCATCTTTAGCCAAGAACTTGAGGGCAGAACGACTTTTTGCAGTATCTAGTTTGCCCAAAGCTTCGGCAAGTCTCTGACGAATTAACCAATCGTCGGAAGTAGCGAAGGTCAATATTTTTTCTACCGCTTCTACTGCTTTAATTTCTCCTAAAGCAGCGATCGCTGCTTGTTGTAGAATTACCTCATCGCGATCGAGGGCTTCCATCAATAATTTTTTGGCTCGAATGTCTTGTAAATTTCCCAAAGATACTGCAGCACTAAATCTAACCAGCCAATTATCGTCCTCGTAAAAAGCCCTAGTTAAATGTTCAAAAGCTCTAATATCATTGAGATAGCCTAACGCTCCTGCTGCATCAGCCCGAATACCGTAATCAGGATCTCCTGCTAATAAATCGATCAAAAGCGGGAAACATTCTGGGGTGGGTTTTATTCCCAGAGCAAAAACTGCCATCGATGGCAGGGGAGGTATTTCGTCGTTTAAGACCTTTTTAATTAACGGTACAGCATCCTCTGGTGCTACTTCTCGCAACG
>CAYXWE010000492.1:1584-3927 GCA_964468145.1 uncultured Pleurocapsa sp. | reverse complement strand
CAGTTATTTTAAATTCAGTAGCTATACATATATATTTTACTAGTATGAGAAATGTTATTCGTTTTACTATCTTTTTTGTCTAACACTCAATATATTCCTCACGGACATTGTTATCTATGGCAAACTCCATTAGTAGGATTGCACGTTGCTGCAGATGCCTTAATTGCAATCGCCTATTACTTAATTCCTATATTTATTCTTTATTTTGTTCGCGAAATAGACGAGTTACCCTTCAAAAATATTTTTATTCTCTTTGGAGCTTTTATTCTCTCTTGCGGTACTTCCCACATAGTAGAAATTTGGACTCTTTGGCATCCCGACTATTGGCTTTATGGCATTCTCAAATCAATTACGGCCTTAATTTCTTTGTATACAGCATTTTCCTTGCTTCCCATAATTCCAGTAATTATCGATCTTCCTTCGCCCAAAGAATTAGAGAATTTAAATCAGGAACTAAATGAAAAAGTAGTTGCTGAAGAAACAGCCAAAAGAGAACTGGCACAACTAAATCAAGAATTAGAATGCAGAGTATCCGAACAAACTTCTGCCCTGACTAAAAGCAATTTGGAACTGCAAGAAAGTACTAGATTTATCAAAAAGATTACCGACACTGCCCCCAATATTCTCTATATCTACGACCTGGCTACCAGTCGTAACGTCTTTTGTAATCCTTTTATCGAGGAGTTATTGGGCTATTCCACTCTGGCAATTCAAAAATTCGAGAGCAACCTACTTAGCGAACTAATTCATCCCGACGATAGAGAAAAAGTAGCAGAACATCACAGTAAATGCTTGTTTTTAAAAAACGACGATTATCTAGAGATAGAATATCGAATTAGAGATATTCACGATGAATGGCATTGGCTGCACGATAAAAATATAATATTTAATCGCAACGATCGGGGTCAACCAGAACAAATTTTGGGTATCGCTCAAGATATAACCCACAAAAAGAAGGCGGAAATTAAAACCGCATTACTCAATCAAAAATTATCCCAACAGATAGAAATATTAAAAACTAAAGATAAAACTAGAGTCCGACTATCCCAGATGATTAGAGTAATCCAGGCTTGTTCTAGCTTGGAAGAAGCACAAGAAGTAGTAGTAGAATTGATACAGCCCTTATTTCCCGATACTGCGGGGGCGATCTACCTCATGAGTAATAGCAAGAATTTTGTAGATGAGATTGCTACTTGGGGAGATATTCAAGGCGACGGTCATTTTGACCCCAAAAATTGCTGGGCGATACGTTTGGGAGATTCCTATTCAGTTTATTCCTCCACTCCCAAACTTTACTGTTCCCATGTAAAAAGTCACACCCAGTTGTACCCCAGTCTTTGCGTGCCGATGATTGCGGATGGAGAAACCATTGGCGCATTGCACTTACAATTTCTCAACATCCTAGAGATTCCTCAGTCGATCCAAAACTTAAGCGAGATGGTGGCTCAAAATCTCGCCCTCTCTTTTGCCAATCTCAGACTTCAGCATAAACTAAGATATCAAAGTCTTCACGATCCTTTAACTGGATTGTACAATCGTCGCTATTTAGAAGAATCTCTGCGCAAAGAAATAGATCGCGCCCGACGCAAGCAGCAGTTTATGAGCGTAATCATGCTGGATATCGATCGCTTTAAACGCTTTAACGATGTCTACGGACATCGAGCGGGAGATTTAGTATTGAGTAAAGTGGGTACTTATTTGCGCTCTGCTATTCGCGAGTACGACATTGCCTGTCGCTATGGTGGAGAAGAAATGATAATCGTGATGCCCGATGCCTCTAGAGACGATTCGGTATTGCGCGCGGAAACAATCAGAAATGACATTAAAGCGATTAATTTAGAATACGATGGCAAGCAGCTAGAATCTATAACCGTTTCCATTGGTATTAGCTGCTTTCCTAACGACGGTACGAACTCTGAAAAACTTATTAGTGCAGCGGATAAAGCCCTCTATCAAGCTAAAGAAGAAGGTCGCGATCGGGTGAAGTCTTGTTAGTTAAGGTGAGTTCGGTTTAGTTAACAGAAATAAAAATTGGCGTTGCATTTCAATGGAACGATCGGGGTTTGACTGGGGGACAAGGAGACAAGGAGACGGAACGAATCATTAATCTTCTTTCCATCTAAATCATCTCGTAACTGTGCAACGCCTAAAAATTTTACGATCTCTTCTCTCACAACAAGCAGACTAGAACGCTTATCAAATTAATCCCTCCGTGTCCTCAGTGTCTCCGTGGTTTTTTCAAAAAAGAATTTAATTAGCAACGAAGCAATAAGAGTTTCAAAAATAAAAAATAAGCCGACGATTAAATATCTAAACTCAGTTGTTGATAATTGGGATCTATCG
>CAYXWE010000492.1:0-1484 GCA_964468145.1 uncultured Pleurocapsa sp. | reverse complement strand
AAATAAGCCGACGATTAAATATCTAAACTCAGTTGTTGATAATTGGGATCTATCGGCGAGGAAGATCGCTGCCCTGGATTGAGGGAATCGCCATTCCAAAATAAAGAATTGCCAGGATATTGACGATCTATATTTAACCAATGGGCAAACACGCGATCGCGTCGATCTTGGGGAGTCTGTATCTGATAAACTCTAGTTCTTTTTTTATTAATGCTCTCGTAACGCAGACAGCGTATTTTACAGCCAATTTTATTCAGCAAGCGACTGACGATAGTGATGGGGCTATAGTTTTTGGCGATGCCGATTTTGAGAATGGTTTTAATTTCGCTACGGTTATTGTGGGCGATCGCAGCTAAGGATTGTAGATCGCTATCGCTATTGCGTAGTTCTCGCCCCGAATCCTGCAATAATACGGGTATGCCTAATAGTTCTAAAGCACCAACTATTGCCCCTAACTGGGAATTGTTGAAGTCTGGTAAGAATAGGCTACCGTTACCGCGATCGAGAAATTTACGGGCTACTTGAGTATCGCGATCTGCTAGATAGGGACGACCTACAGTTAGGAAGTAATGCAGTCTTATTTTTTGATACCAGCCTCGATCGTCTAAAGAAACTAACTCTGGAGTAATGGGTAAATGGTAGCGTTGCTGTAGTTCGTATTTGCGGAGTTGACGGCGATCGCCGATGGATTTAATTAATCTTTTTTTCAGGGCTTGGTATTCTTGTTCCCCAAGACTGGCAGAGTTGGCGATCGCTCTACAGGATTCCTGATAGTTTTGGGTACTAATTTCGGTAATAGCTGCTACCAAACAGTTATCCGTACTAGATTTAGTTTTAACTGGCGATCGCTCTGACTTTACTTTAGCTGCATCAATAATTTGGTGTCCTTCGGCTTTTAATCCCGCCAAAATTGAATTGCGGTAACTAATCGCCCCTGCATTAAACCGCACCGCCATTTTTGCCCAACACAATAAAGACTCGGCTTGAAACCCCGTATCGAGATCGTCGAGATAAGCAAAATCAGACTGCTGCAACAGACGGATGTTTAATTGAGTCAAACGTTGATTGGAACTAAGTAAAGCAGGAATGGAAGTCGAACCATTGCCGATTTTATTGAAGCTATATTTAGCAGACCACAAATGACGGGGGACATTTTCTCGTAACCTAGATAGAGTCTGGCGTACCGCGTTTTCTGCCTGGATACCTAGAGCGATCGCCCATACCGAAGTAAAGTGACCTTTCAAATCGATGGAGATTCCCGTTTCAATTGATGGGCTAGCCAGCACAATATCGTATTGCCATAAAATAGATTCTAATTTGGCAATGCAACCATAAGCAGGATGAGAAGGATCGCTCAATGATTCCGAATCAATTCGCAGAATCTTCTGTTGGGGAAATTTTTGTTGTAGATATGCTTCTAGAGTTTGAGTACTCCATTTACTAGTTAGCTTCTGGGCGGAGAGACAGATAAAAGGCTTGCCCCC
>CAYXWE010000491.1:0-3944 GCA_964468145.1 uncultured Pleurocapsa sp. | reverse complement strand
CTACTCTTTCCCCTGTTTTGGGATCGACATTGGTATCGGCAGACTCAATTACATCAGGATACAATGTCCCTTGGGCTAGATAGTCAAAAGGGCCTAGTTTCTTCGATTCTTCTTCAAATACTTGAATAAATTCATGTCCGATGCGACGGCGTTTAATTTCGGGATCGGTTACGCCTTTTACTTGTGCTAAAAAGCGATCGCGTGCCATGACATATTCTACGGGAATATGAAATTTATCTTTAAAGATCTCCACCAGTCTTTCTGGTTCGCCCTTGCGCATAAATCCCTGATCGATGAACATACAGGTCAGTTTATTTCCGATCGCTCGATGCAAAAGAAAAGCCAGAGTAGAAGAATCTACTCCCCCAGACAATGCTAACAAGACTCGCTTGTCTCCTACCTTTGCTCGAATATCTCTAATGGATTCTTCAACAAAGGTTTCTGTTGTCCAGGTTGGTTCGCATTGGCAAACATGATAGACAAAATTACGAATTAAGGCTGTTCCCCCTTCTGAATGGACTACTTCAGGGTGAAACTGTACGCCAAAAAGCTTTTTCTCTGGATTGGAAACCGCAGCACAAGGAGTGTTTTTGGTGTAGGCTAAAATCGAAAATCCTTCGGGTAAGTTAGTACAAGAATCTCCATGACTCATCCACATGGTTGAGCCGTGTTCGACATTGGTCAACAGATCCGTGGGATCTTCGATAAATAATTTTGCTTTGCCGTATTCCCCCAGCTTGACTTTTTCAACTGTGCCACCCAATTCTTTAACCATTAACTGCATTCCATAGCACACGCCCAAAACTGGAATACCTAAATTCCAAATTTCAGGGTCGCACTTTGGTGCATAGTCGTCATAAACCGAATTCGGCCCACCTGAAAGGATAATGCCTTGAGGCGCTATCTCTCTCAGCTTTTCCGCTGAAGTTTGATAGGTTAAAACTTCTGAATAAACTTGGGTTTCCCTAATTCTGCGAGCAATCAACTCAGAGTATTGAGAACCGAAATCGAGAATAATGATTGTTTGGCGATTGACGTTGTCTAAAAGAGACTCAGGGGATAGAGTCCCTTCGCTGGCGGAAATTGATTCTGTCTGGATAGTCACTATAAATCTAGAAAGTCTGTGTAAATAATTTACGTAACAAAGTGTGAAGAAAGTTATATTTTTTTACTAAACTTTGTAGCTGTTAGGTTACGATGCTCTAGGGAGTGACCTCTAGCTAGAGGTGTTAACTGATATTCCCATCAGACTAACATAATTTAGTTAGCAAAAGAAGTGCATTATCGCTGCGCTTAATTATTTTTCTCTGGCGATCGAATAGTACAGAGCCGACACAAAGATTTTTCTCTGTATACTTACGAATATAGTCTTGGGATTTACGGTCGATCGCGGAAGTTATTTCTTGATAAATTGAATCTACCCAACTACCCCGATCGGTATTAGTGGCATCTAACTCTCGCAATACCCCTAAAGCAGTTTCGGTAGTGGGAGAATCAAAGACTCGATCTAGTTGAGTTTTGGGTAAACCCAATTTGGCACAATAGGCAGTTAAAATCTCTAATCTACCATCAGCCAGATGATTGTGGGTATGAAAAATCCCGCCAGCTAGCTTAATTAGTTTGCCGTGGTAGCCAAATAGCAGCACCGATTTGACTCCTATCGATCCTGCTGTAACTAGCATTGAGCCTAACCAGTTGGCAGTTTTAACAATTCGTTGGGGAGCGATTCCCGATTTTTGGGCTAGATCGATTCCGTTTTCCCCAATACAAAATACTAAATCGTCGTGTAATTTTGCTTTTTGTTTAATTTGATTTTGAAATATTTCGAGCTTGTCTGGAGAGGTAAGGGGTTGAACAATTCCTGTTGTACCTAATAAAGATAATCCTTCTACTATGCCAAAAGCTGCGTTTGAGGTGCGTTTTGCTAACCTTTTTCCTTCTGGCATAATAATTGTAACGACAATGCTTTCATTGTTTTTTAACAATGGCGCGAGGTTGGCTGAGATTAGCTTTTGGGCATAGCTATAGATAGCGGATTTATTTTGGTTCTTTTCCTGTTTGCCAATGCCTTCCCCTCCTTCGATAGTAATTTGGGGATTGATTTCTCGATCGCTTATTTTGACTTTTGCCCATACAGGAGTATGGCGGGTGAGATCCAGATGATCTCCTGGATCGCTTCTGGTAATGGCGATCGCCGTATCGGTGGCGATCCTTGCTACCTGTTCTATATTGATGTTTGCCAGGCGATCTGGCTCGATTAAATTTACCTCTACAGTCTCGCCAACAAGATCTCGATGAAGATGACGCATTGCAGCGATCGCGCTAGCGCAGGCGAAAACAGGTAGGGTATATCCAGACATAAGATTTTAATTAATTAATTACTTAATTACTAATTATTGATTCTACAATCTGGTTTCTCCCTAATTCTTTGGCTCGATACAAACCTCGATCTGCTGCTTCTATTAACCCAGAACAATCTAGATCTTGGGAGGGAATACAGCTTGATACGCCGAAGGATACAGTAACGTAGAGATCTACAGGAGAATTAATATGAGGAATTTTGAGAGATTCAATTTGCCAGCGTATCTGTTGGGCTAAATGTTTTGCTCCCTCAATGTCGGTATTGGGTAAAACGATTACGAATTCTTCCCCGCCATAGCGAGCAGCTAAATCTGCAGGGCGTTTGATTGCTTTACTAATGGCATTAGCTACCTGTTGTAAACAGAGATCGCCTGCTTGATGCCCGTAAGTATCGTTATAAAGTTTGAAACGATCTACGTCACAAAGAATTAAGGATAAGGGATTTTGTTCTCTGGTTAATCTTTTCCATTCTGTTGCTAAATAGCGATCGAATTTTCGACGATTGGCTATTTTGGTTAAGCCATCAATAGTTGATAGCTCTTCTAATTCTTGATATAGTTGCGACTGTTTGATGGCAATTCCTAACTGTATTGCCACCCTTTCTAAAAGTTTTATTTCGTCAGTTATCCAACATCTCGGCGGTAAGTGTTGCTCGACAAAAATTAGACCCCAAAGTTGGCGATCGACAATAATGGGAATCGATAGCAGGGGGGAATATATATCGATTAACTCAGAATTATCGGTGGTTAATTTAGTCAGCGATATATCTTCTGAATTAACAATTTCTCCCCGAATAAGTTCTTCATCGCAATCGACTAATATCTGCTCGTATTTATGTTGGGTTTTAGAGATTTCGCAACTATAATAAAAGTTGTTTTCCCCCGTTTCCAATAATAAAGATAGTCGGTCGCGATCGGTAGTTTTATGGATCGATATTTTATCGACAGACAAATAATCGATAACCCGTTGGGCTGCAGTTTGTAGAATAACATCCAGTTCCAAAGAACTATGAATATTTTGAGTTATATCTGCTATGATACGGTCAGTTTGTGCTTGTCGAATTACTTTTTGTTCGGCTTTTTTTCGTTGAGTAATATCCAAGCAAGAACAAAGTAAACCCGCAAATTCACCGCGCTCGTTATATCGACGTACTGCAGTATTTAAAATAGTACGGTAAGTATTATCAAAACGTTGCAGGCGATATTCAATTTGAAATCCTTGGCATTTTTTCAAAGCATCTTGATAGGCGCGATTGCAATTTTCTAGATCTAGAGGATGAATGCGATCGCGCCAGTTTTCTGTTAATGCTTCGTTTAGAGTTTGTCCCGTGAAGCTTAACCATGCTTGGTTGAGAAAGGTATAGTTTTCTCGAGCATCAATCATCCACATTAAAGCAGAAGTGGTATCGACTACTGTTTCAAACAGTCCTTGAATATATTTCAGTTGAGACTTTAGTTTTAAGTTAGCCTTTTGCAGATGTTTTAGTCGTTCTAAAACTGTTTCTTCTGTCAAGGCAGTATTGACGCTATTTTTTAATCTCTGCACGGATAGTTTGTCTTTAATAATATAATTTTGAATACCCA
>CAYXWE010000490.1:0-3946 GCA_964468145.1 uncultured Pleurocapsa sp. | reverse complement strand
TGCCTCCCCCTTCGGCAACAATCAATACAGTCTGCTGATTCTGGAGCAAATCCCTGGCAAGCAACAGTGCTGGCAGGAATCTGGTTATGCTCCAATTGAAGTAGATATGCTACTGTTAAACTTCGACCATACCGATAGCTGTCGTCGTATCATCAATACTAACGGTTATACTCTCCGCCTCAATGGTCAAGATGAAAGAGTTGCTCATATAATAAAGATTGTGCCAAATAACGGCGAATTACAGTTAGTGGCATTTCATAAAGATCCTACTCAACCCAGTGTTGTCATCGGTAGAACGAAAGGTATCGGCGATGGCGCTATGAAAATTACCCTCAACCCTGGGTGGGAAATTACTAAAAGAGTTCATAATGGTCGAGCGATAGATCACCTTTATCTAAGTGGCGATGTAAATGCAGGCAGCACTTATTCATCAACTTATAGCACTACTGTTACTCAAAATACAAAAGCAGTTCCTCCTAATGTCGATCCGCAAGCTTTAATCAATACTGTCGAACAAATTTACAACAACGTAGTTAATCCTTTACTACGGGACTTGTCTCAAGGAAATAGTGGTAATAAGTAATAAGTAATGAGTAATAAGTAATGAGTAATAGACCTATGCGCATAAGTCATTTCATTTAAATTCGAGTGACTAATAACAAATGACAAAAAACTATTAAATGATTGTACCTGAAATTATTTTTGCCCATAGGTCTAATTAGTAATGAGTACCTGAAATTTTATTGCGGAACAACTTTGGTTCTTAGGATAATAAAGCCAGCCAAGACGATCGAGACAGCACCAAACAAAGAATTAATATCCAAAATCTCGGTAAAAAATAGCCAGCCAAGAAATGCGCCAAAGGGTACAGAAGTATAAGTAAAAATACCAACGCTCGAAGCAGGGGCATTTTGGTATCCGCGAGTTAAGCATAATTGACCGACAGTTGTGGTCAAACCAATACCTGCTAGCATCACATATTCGATCGCGCTGGGGGTTTGCCAAGCCCAAATTAGAGGAATAGAAGAGATGCTCAGACCGAAAATGCCAAAATAGGCAACAATACGTAAAGGTGGTTCGGTAGCAGAAAGTTTGCGCACCGTAACAAATGCTAATGCAGCCATGATGCTACTAATCAACGCTACGATAATTGCCCAGTCAATATAGCCAGTAGGCTCTAAAATTAAAAACACTCCTACAAATCCCAGGATGCCAGCCACGATAATCCTACGAGTCATACTTTCTTTGAGCCAGATAAAAGAAATAAAGGGGATAATTAAAGGAATAGTTGACTTAATCAACATAGTATCTCCCAAAGGAATATGAGCGATCGCATAAAAAAAACAGTACATTGCACCCATGCCAAACCCCGCACGAGCTAAATGGAGGGGGAGGATATTTGTCTGTAAAATATTACCTTCGGATTTGATTAATAGAGGGGCTAAAATTACTAGCCCAAATAGATTGCGGAAAAATACAATTGATTCGTTGGGTAAAGAAATAGATGCCTGTTTGATAATTGCTGCGCTCAGGGCAAAACTAAATTCCGAAGCAACAATAAAAAACGCCCCACGCACGATACTTTGACTTTTGACCATATAAACAATAATAAACAGGAAATTTCCTTAATAAGTCTTAATAGGTAATTTAGCTAACTTTTGGCTATGGCGTGGAAATCCCTAATTTTCAGAAATAAGATTGAGTTTTAATCTATAGATAGAGTTGTTTACCTCAATATCTTGTTACAATCGTTTACAAAGTTGTCAGCGTCAGTCATATTATGTCTCAACAGAGCTTATCTAGCATAAACACCATTAACGTTCCATCTCAGGCGATACCGACCGCTAGCAGTGCGATCGATACGTATCAGGATACCGATCTAGCTTACGATGAACCAAATGGGGACTGGCGTTACAACCCAGAAACCAATAATGCCAAATATCGCCGTCGCCCCTTTGCGGTATTTGCCAGATTCATGGCGATTATCTTTCCTTTTACCAGTTTTGGTCTGGGAGTATGGTGGGACAATTTCACGGGAAATTCAATTATTAAGCAAAAAAAACGAGCGCGTCAGCTAATTAAAATTTTGACTAAATTAGGCCCTGCCTATATTAAGATCGGTCAGGCTCTTTCGACTCGTCCTGATGTTGTTCCTCCCTCTTATTTAGAAGAGTTAACTACCCTACAGGACAAAATCCCCTCTTTCCCTAACGAAGTAGCTTTTCGCTTCATTGAAGAAGAATTGGGCAAAAGACCAGAAGAAATTTATGCCGAACTTTCTCCCCAACCCATCGCAGCAGCTTCTTTAGGGCAAGTATATAAAGGTAGATTGAGAACAGGAGAAGAGGTTGCGGTAAAAGTGCAACGTCCTGGTTTAAATCGTCGCATTAGCTTGGATATTTATATCATGCGATTGCTGGCTGGTTTTGTACAGGATAATGTCAAGCAAGTACGTTCTAATTTGCGCTCGATTATTGATGAGTTGGCAGAGCGTATTTTTGAAGAAACTAACTACAATCAAGAAGGACGCAACGCAGATAAGTTTCAGGAACTTTACGGTTACATAGATGAAATCTACGTCCCCAAAATTTATTGGGAATATACTGGCAAGCGCGTCCTGACAATGGAATGGATTACAGGAACAAAGCTAACGGATATTGAAGCTGTTCAAGCTCAAGGAATTGACGCCACTCATTTAGTAGAGGTAGGGGTAGAATGCTCCCTTAGACAATTATTAGAACATGGTTTCTTCCATGCGGATCCTCATCCTGGTAACTTGTTGGCAATGGCTGATGGCAGATTGGCTTACTTAGATTTTGGCATGATGAGCCGTATTAAGCCCTATCAAAGATATGGTTTGATTGAGGCAGTAGTTCACTTGGTCAATCGAGATTTTGAATCTTTGGCAGAAGATTACGTTAAATTAGATTTTCTTACTCCAGAAACCAACCTACAGCCCATCGTTCCCGCACTGGCTAATGTTTTTGGTAACGCTTTGGGAGCAACAGTGGCAGAATTAAACTTCAAAAGCATCACCGATCAGATGTCGGCAATGATGTACGAGTTTCCTTTTACCGTACCTGCTTACTATGCTCTGATTATTCGTTCGATGGTTACTTTAGAGGGTATTGCCATCGGTATCGATCCCGAGTTTAAGGTACTGAGTAAAGCTTATCCTTACATCGCTAAACGCTTGTTAACCGACCCCGCACCCGAACTAAGAGCATCCTTGAAAGATTTATTATTTAAAGAAGAAGGTTTCCGCTGGCATCGTTTAGAAAACTTGTTAAACAACGCCACTGGTTCTAGAGACTATGATTTTGACGGAGTAGTAGATCAGGCGATCGACTATCTATATAGCGATCGCGGTGGCATGATTCGCGAGAAAATTGCCGAGGAACTAGTCAATGTAATTGATAGCTTTGGTCGCAAGACTTGGTTTAATATTTCTACTGCATTCCGCCAACAGGTAGGTATGGCTGTTAATGAGACTCCCGTAGAGTTTAGAGAAGATTCATATACTATGACTCACCTCAAAAACATTATGGGTATCCTACAACAAACTCCAGGCTTCGATCCTACCCGCGCTGTTTCTGTAATTGCCAAAATAATTACCAGACCCCAAACGGGAGAAATAGGACAGCAGGTAGCAGAAAAACTTACGCAAAAAATGGCAGCCAGATTAGTCAGGAATCTACTATTGGAAGACACTACGATCGCATCCCAACCAGCTTTACCCGCAGTGTCTAGATAAACGAATTCGCAGCAAGATAAGGGAGTAGAGAAAAATTTTCTTTACTCTTTAGGTAGCTCAAATCGATCGCCAGCCGAATCGATAGTTTAAAGAGTTAAAAGGCGATCGCGCGTTTTCAAAAGTAGCAGATAACAAGGAGCGACTGTTAATTAAAGAATATTTTAATTAATTATGATACTTGGGAATTAAACA
>CAYXWE010000489.1:0-3946 GCA_964468145.1 uncultured Pleurocapsa sp. | reverse complement strand
AAGCAGGACATCAATTATTGGTTACGGTAAATCCACCGCTATGGCAACAAAGTGTTCGAGATTTTTTGTTGCAGATCGATAACAACTAACCTGAGTTCGATCTTAATCCGTTACAAACTCAGGTTATCCGCCCTATCTACCTAGATATCGATATGCCATACCCAAAGCATCATTAAGATCTACATCGCCATCGCCATCAGAATCCAAAAAACTACTGACAACTGGATTACTACCCCGTACGTTTCCCTTTTGATTGCCAGTTTTAAGTAAATTTAAAACTAAGGGAACTAAAATAGGCAACATGGCAGTAATTGTTCCTGCATTTAGACCAGTGCGACGGCTAATTTGTCCAATCATATCTTGCACTTGAGACGTGTTAAATAAAGTAGATAAAACTTGTGAATTAGCTCTAGTCCCACCAAACTGATTAACCAGTTGGTTTACTCCTGCAGCATTACCACTATTGCGCTGTTGTTGTAAGGCAGACTTGGTATAGTTCCCGACAATCGACATCGCAGATTGAATAGCATCGGGTTTAGCTTGGTAGTTTCCGCTTAATTGTTGTACTGTATCGAGAATTGAGCCTAACTGATCTTTACTAGCTTCTCTTTCTGGATTATCAATCGCGCTTAAAATTTGATTAAAAATGCTCATCTTGCTTTTTTTAATAAATAAATTCTTTTTACTTAATGTTAGATTACCTAAGTAAGAGGATTCTCTACCAGCCCAAAAGACATTTTTAATAAGTTGGACAGAAGTTAAAGTTACTCAGACTGAGATTCTGGCTGTATTTTATGAATACCATAGAAGCGTCGCCAAAACTCATCTCTTACCCAAATCGGCAAAACTTTATTCATCATGAAAACTAAAGTATTTCCCCCTGTGGCTAAAATGTAGCGGGGTTTGGGGTTAGATTTTGCCATAATTTTAGCGATCGCTTTAGCAGTTTTCGCTGCACTCCAACCCAATAAATCTAACTGGCGATCGATCGCTTTTATATTATCAAAAACAGGGGCGTAAGCAGTGGAATCGTAATTGGGAATAGTAACTAATACTTTTTGCCATGCGACTCGAAAAAAATCGGTCACTACAGGGCCAGGCTCTACTACAGAGACTTTAATATTAAAAACTTTAAGTTCCATACGCAAGACATCGCTCAAGGCTTCTAGAGCAAACTTAGAACAGCTATACATCCCTGCTGCGGGAAAAGGAATTAGTCCGCCCAGAGAACTAACATTAATAATTTTTCCTCCACCCTGAGATTTCATTACAGGAATTAACTTTTGAATTAAGACCAATGGCGCATGAAAATTGACTGCAAATTGTTCTCTTGCTGCTGCGGGGGGAATTAATTCTACCGGCCCCATCTGTCCGTAACCAGCATTGTTAACCAAAATATCTATTCTACTAAAGAGGGCGATCGCTTTTTCGGCTAAAGACTCTACTTGCTCTGGATTTGCTAGATCGCAAGGAATTACTACAACTTTCGTATCGCCCTGACGACACTCGACTGCTACTGCTTCTAATTTATCGCGATCGCGAGATGTCAAAATCAAACTCACACCAGGGTATTTATCGGCTAAATACCTTGCCAAAGCTGCGCCAATACCGCTAGATGCACCAGTGATTAGAATTACTCGATTATTTAAAGTTATTTGCTTCATTGCTAATTATCTAGATTCATAAAGCTATGGCAAATTGTGAACTCGATCGCACGAACCAGAAAGATGCCTGTTTACATTGTATTTTGTTAGTTTTATACTTGTTTGCAACCCGATTTTACGCCGTTCTGCTATAAAAATACCTACGCAATTGTAGATAGATTATATATACCTATATTTTTATTATTTGTTTCAATTCATAACGCAAATAGTCAATAAATCTAAAAAATTACTTGAGAGGGCAAACTTTGCTCTTAATCTTGAATATTGGCTCGATCGATATAGATTCTATTATCTACTAAAAGACCAACCCTGACTCCTATACATATATGCCTATGTTCTGCGACAGTTTTTTATCTTGGAAAAAGCAAAATTCTAGCTCTTGCTCGATCGAACAAAGTAGCAATAATACCTATACAAGTTTTGGTTTGACTGTTGCTGCTACTGCAGGGATCTGCTTGCTCAGTTCTCACCGAGCAGTAGCGACTATAAGTTTTGACAGCCATTTAGATTTGCCAGAGCGAGCCGATCTCCATGCTGACTCTCAGCACGATCGCTCTACTGGTTTTTTGCCACAGATCTTGGGTCTATTGCCCATATCTATTCAGGCTCAAATAGTGAGTTGGTTTCCAGAAATTGCCGATACAGAGCATCATCAACACAGTCATAGCCATGGAGGAATGGGAGGAAACTCTCTTCAGGATTTAACTCCTTTATATCTAAGTCAAGGGCTATCGACTTCTACCAAACAATTTGCTGGGGTCAAGATTAAGCGGATTGATTCATCTTTTACGAGTCATAGTAATTTACTATCCGCAAAACCCCAAAAAAAACTACAAACCTATACCGTAAAGGCTGGAGACACTCTAAACAGCATTGCAAGAGAACATAAAGTATCGCGAGATGAAATTATTAAACTAAACAAAATCAAAAACTCAAACGTTATTTTTGTCAGTCAACAATTACAACTCCCTACGATAGAACGAGATGCGATCGCCCAAACGATAAAATCCCCGCAAATAAATGCGACTGCTGCCAATATTCCTCAAAAATCTACGATTAAAACAAATCTACGATCTTCAGTATCATCCAGGCGCGTCAATCAGATCGAAGATCGCGAACATGAAATCGCTACTAATTCGAGTAAAAGAGCGAATCTAGAACAAAAACGTCTTACTCAGTTAAATGAAGATCTCAAGAGAATACCTGCGGAGAATAATCAAAATTCTGCCTTCAGAAATAAGCCCGCTATTTCCTCAATTGTTCCCGAATCAGATCGAGAAAATGAATCAATTTCTGCTGCAACGGTTTCTTTGCAATTACCGCCTCTGCCATCTTCAGAAGAATACTTACCCAAAACTTTCGATGGCTATATCTGGCCCGCTAAAGGAGTCTTGACTTCAGGATATGGCTGGCGTTGGGGAAAACTGCATAAAGGAATTGATATTGCAGGGCCCGTGGGGACTCCAGTTTTTGCTGCTGCATCGGGAGAAGTTATCAGCGCGGGCTGGAATAGTGGCGGTTATGGAAATCTAATTAAGCTCAGACATTTAGATGGCAGCATGACTCTGTATGCCCACAACAACAAAATTTTAGTTAATTCTGGCGAAAAAGTAGCTCAGGGAGACCAAATAGCAGAAATGGGCAATACGGGCTTTAGTACTGGTTCTCATTTGCATTTTGAAATCCATTCTAGAGAACAGGGTATTATCAATCCTCTAGCATTGCTGAAGTGAAGTACCCGTCGCAGTCGTGCGAGGGCTTTCTCTTTCATCTAGGTTGCTTGCCTTTACCTTCGGCGAACTACCTATTCTCACAAGTCTTCTTTCCTATCCGCAGGTTTGGCTTATCCGAAGGTAGCTCTGTACTGGCATACAACTTAAGCTGTATCTCCGCTGCAACTCCGAGTCCCTCAGAGTGATATATATTCCATTCTGGTATGGCTTTCTCTATGCTTCCCAGTGACCAAAAATCTTCTTAGGCTATGCTTCTAGCTCTTGGGCGATCGCTGTCATCCTAACGGGTCTATGACCGCTTTGATATTAAAATGTCTGAAACTTTTTCTCTGTAAAGATTATGTATCAAAAAACTCAAGTTATCGCGGGCTTACATCCCATCGCTGAAACTGAGGGTCTTACGCCCGAAAAAGGTAAATATGGCAAAAACTCTTTTTTTTTAGTTAGGCTGGAGTTATTGTTGAATTTTATATATATGTCTATCGAGACGTACACTCATAAAATAAATAACTAAATAGAAACAAAGTTTTTGAGGACTATAGTTGCACT